>CAZNWW010000063.1:0-11723 GCA_964576155.1 uncultured Myxococcales bacterium
CAGCCTTCGGGCGGGTGGTCGATACGCGCCCGGCGCTCCTGCAGGGCGCCAGATTCGATGGTGTGGAGCTGCGCGGGATGGACGGCGAGCGCGCCCTCCGGGTCTCCTTCACGGGCCCCGGGGAGGCCCCGTACCTGATCTGGATCCAGGATGCGGCGCGCTGCCCCAGGGCATACCGGGTGGTCCCGCCGGTGGCGGTCTGGGTGGATAAAGAGACCCCCCTCGTGAAGCCATGGATGGAGGCCCTCACCGATCTGGTCGCCCGGGTGGCGGTGAAGGTCGCCGCGCAGCGGCGCCACAATTCCTGAACCATCGCGGCTTCATGTCTCGCAGGTTTCCGGGTATCCTGGGGTTCGACCTTCGGAGGCTCGATGGGCTCCCCCCACAGACCCAGTGTTCTCCTGCTGGAGTTGATCCCGGACAATCCCTTCCGGCACTACCGCGCCGAGACCTTCCCGTTCATCTTCGGGCTGTGTGAATCTGCGGGGGTGAGTTGCGAGTGGTCAGGGTTGGGTGTTCCCGAGGATCCGTCCTACGAGTTTCATCTCGGATCAGCGGACGAGGCCGCAGTCGTAGCGCTGGTCAAGCGACACGCTCCGACCCACCTGTTCGTGAACGAACACGTCGCACCGGATCAATGGGAGCGTCTCCGGTCAGCCTTCCCGGGGACCAGCTTCCTGTTTCGGGATCGGTCCAACCTGGCAGGCCTGAGGGACTATCTCACGGATGCCCTGGGCTTCGACTCACCGCCGCAGCAGTGGCAGGGTGATGACTGGCTGGATCGGGTGACCCCGCGTTACCTGCGCTGCCCGGCCAACCCCCTGGCCCGTGAGCTCAAACCCTTCGTGCACGTCCTCGCCGGGCCGCGCTGCGTGTACCGGCAGCCGTTGGTCGACAACCCTGCTTACGAGGGGGTGGACATCACCGGGTGCCACGACGGCTGCGCGTTCTGCGGGCGGGACTGGACTCCGTACCGCGTGGGCTCCTTGATGGATTTTGCGGTGCGACAGGTGGCAGGGGCGGATCGGGACCTCGGGCACAGCGTCGAGCCCCTGCGCCTGGATGTTCACTCCGCGGCGGTCTGGCAGGACATCGAGGTCTTCGTGGAGCGACTCCACGATGCGGGCGTCCGCCCGGTCCATATCTACCTCTCGCCCCGCCTCGACGAGCTCCTCAGCGCAGCGGAGGCTATGGACCGCGTTCTCCCCGGCCTCTGGCGTCCAGGGGGGACGCGATCCGCCTTTACACGTCCGGGGTCGAGAGCTTCGCGGACGAGGAGAACCGACGCCTCAACAAGGGCCTCGGCCACGCCGAGATCCAAGCGGCCACTGCACGGATCCTGGGTTGGCGCACCGACTGGCCCGAGACCCTGGACTTCGCCGAGGCGCAGGGATTCAGCGCGATCCTCTTCACGCCGTGGACCACCTTGCCAGACGTGCGGGAGAACCTGCAGCACATTGCCGGAAATTCGCTGATCTCCGCGGGCTACGCGCTCGGCACGCGGCTCCTGCTCTTCCCTGGCCGCGCGGTGACCCGGTTGGCGGAGCGGGATGGGCTCGTGGCGGAGACCTTCGATGACCACGCGGGGGAGGCTGGTTGTCGGATCGAATGGGACCAGGTCGAGCTGCCGTGGCGATTCCAGCGACCCGAGACAGCGCTCCTCTATCGACTCACCCGGCGGCTCAGCGGGGAGGGCCGGGTGCCACCCGAAGATCCCGAGCTGGTCCGGGTGGCCGCCTGGCGCGCCGGGCTGCCCGAAGAGACCCGGGACATCGTCACGCTCACGGGCTGTGGATGCGCCGTCCTCGAGGCGGATACGGACATCCGAGACCTGCGGGGACTTGTCGCCGGGATCCATCGCCGCCTGGACCTGACGACGCCGTTCCGGTGGCCCGGTGAGGACGGACGGATCGTGGTGGATGCGTCGTGGCGGGACCGGATGGCGGACGCTATCCATCACGTCGTGCGTGCCCGCCCCGGGCTCCTCTCCGGAGCCATCCCCGGGGAGATCGCCCTGGCCCGGTCAGGCGGCGTGCCTGCGCTGCGGCTGGAGTTCCAGGGGCCGGACGGGGTCAGCCTCGTGATCTGGATGCAGGACGCGGATCTTCCCGCGCGGTCCTATCTGAAGAACAGCGCCGTAGCCTTGTGGTTTGATGGCTCCACGCCTGCGCAGGCGCCATGGATGGACGATGTGGTCCGGCTGATGGGTAGGGTGGCGGAGCGGATGTCGGAGCGTTTTGGGACGCCCCGCAGTGGTGCTACTTGAGGCCCAGGAGTTCGACCTCGAAGACCAGGGTGGCGTTCGGGGGGATGACCCCGCCCGCGCCCCGGGCGCCGTAGCCCAGATCCGGCGGGATGGTGAGCTTGCGCTTTCCGCCGACCTTCATGGTCAACACGCCCTCGTCCCAGCCCTTGATCACCCGGCGCTGGCCGATGGGGAAGGTGAAGGGCCGGCCCTGATCCACGGAGCTGTCGAACTTGGTACCGTTGGTGAGCCAGCCGGTGTAGTGCACGATCACGGTCTGGCCGGCGGTCGGGGACGCGCCGTCGCCGACCACGAGGTCTTCGTACATAAGGCCGGTGTCGGTGGTCACTGTCTTGGTATCCACGGGTTTCTCCTCCTCAGCGGGCTTGGCCTCTTCGGCCGGTTTTTCCTCGGCGGGCTTCGCCTCCTCGACGGGCTCTGCCTTAGTTGCCTCGTGTCCATGGTCGTGTCCATGGTGGTCGTGCTTCGCCGTCTTGGTCTCGGGCTCGGCCTCCTCGGTCGGCTTGGCCTCCTCGGCCGGCTTCTCCTCGGCTTCGGGCTTGGCCTCATCGATAGCCTTGTCCTCCGTAGCGGCGGGGGCCTCGATCTTCTCGATGGCCTCGTCGTCTTCGTCGGCCGCAGCCTCAGGGCCCTTGTTCTCGCCCTTCCCTGCCTTCTTCTCAGTCTTCTTTTCGTCCTTCTTTTCGTCGCCCTTGTTCTTGTCGCCGCAGCCCACCGCGAGTGCGATGGTCAGCAGGATCGTAATCAGCCACGTGAAGCGCATGGGTCTCCTCCCGGGTCCGTTGCGTGCCCCGTTACGGTACAGCCGCGGGGCCGGGGGTGTCAAGCAGGCCAGGAGGTGCCCTGTAAGAGGACTTTCAGCCAGGGATGCCAGCGGTTCCGTACCCGGCCCACGAGATACAGGGAGCCTGTGACCAGGACCGTCCCGTTGTGTCCGGCTGCGGCCATGGCTGCGTCGAGCGCGTCCATGGGATCGGCTTCGATTTGGGCAGGGAGCCCGGCAATCTGCGCTGCCTGTGCGATGTCCTCCGCTGGAACCGTGGCCTTGCCGTAGAGGTCGAGGCGGGTGGTCACCAGGGAGGTCGCCGGTCCTGCCAAGGTGGCCAGGAGGGGGCCGGGCGCCCGCGCACCGGAGAACGCGGCGAGGATCACCAGGGGGCCTCTCCTCTCCAGGCCCAGCACGCTCTCGAGGAGGCCCTCCATCTTCTGGGGGTTGTGCGCGCCGTCCAGGATCACCCGGGGGTGGTCCTGGACCTGCTCGAAGCGGCCCGGATACCGGGCCCGGGCGAAGCCTGCGGCGATGTGCGCCGGGCCTATCGCCGCGCCGCCGGCCGCCAGGCGGTCCAGGGCCGCAGCGGCCACTGCGGCATTGCGCGTCTGGAACGCGGCCGCGCCGGGGAGCCGCACGGGGACCTCGCCCAGGTACGGCAGGCGCAGGATCACCTCTCGACCGCCCTCCGGGGCAGGAGGTGCGACCCGGGCGAGGATCATTCCCGGTTGCACCGGGTACAGCGTGACGCCCCGCTCCCGGGCCTCCCGCTCCAGCACCGGGTAGCCGGGCCCCTCCACCGCAACGCAGGGAACCCCTGACTCCATGATCCCTGCCTTGTGCCACGCGATCTCCTCCAGGGTCTCCCCCAGGGTCCCGGTGTGGTCCAGGCCCAGATCCGTGATCACGGTGAGGCGCTTGCGCAGGCCCTGGACCAGGTCGAAGCGGCCGCCGACGCCGGTCTCCATGACCACGGTGTCGAGGCGACGAGCCCGGAAGACCTCGTAGGAAGCAGCCAGGGAGGCCATGCCGTGCACCGACGCGGGGCATCCGTCCCAGGCACGGAACTCCTCCGCGACCGGACGGACCCGGTCCACCGCGTCCGCGAACTCACCGCCGCTGCAGTAGCGCCCCTCGCACCAGGTCTTCTCCGTGATGACCTGGAGGTAGGGGGACACGTGGAGCCCGGTGCGGATCCCAGCCTCGTCGAGGGCGCAGGCGAGGAAGGTGCAGACAGAGCCCTTGCCCGATGTCCCCGCCACCTGGATCGAGTCGAACGCAGCCTGGGGGTTGTCGAGGGCTGCGTTGAACCGGCGCACAGTGTCCAGCTTGCCGTCCCGTGTGCGGTCCCGGGGCTCGAGGCGCACCACATCGATGTCGATGTAGCGCTGCGCCTCCAGGTATCGCTCGACCGTTGACAATTGATCCGCGCGCCTTTTCGTCTGTTTCAAAGCTAGAGCAGAGGGAGGAACTTGGTGGCCACCCGGCCGATGAGGCGGAACAGGCCCGTGACCTCCAGTTCGATGGTTTCATCGTCTGCCCGGAGCACCGCGGACACCAGGAGGTCCTCGGGCAGGTCTGTCAGCGCACCGCGGACCGCGTTCTCGACGACCTGGCGGGCGATGTCCTCGCTGTTTCCAAAGGAGGGCAGGGTGAGGCCGCCCTTCTTCTTTTTCTTCTTCTTTTTCTTCTTCTTTGGCGCCGGCAGGTAGAACCGCTCGCCGAAGGTGCGAGGGCTCACCACTGCAAAGGCCAACGCATCTCCGTTCAGCAGACTCCGCACCCGCTCGGCCTGTGGCGTGGCGGCCCCCTCGTCCACGTCGAAGAGCTGGTTGAACCCGCCCATGGTGCGTGAGAGCCAACACCCTGCGTCCTCGCAGTACCAGGCGAAGCGCACGCCGCCGACTTTACCCTTCCCTCCTTTCTTGTATCGGACAACGGTTAGGTCCCGCTTACGGAAGGTCTCGGGGCGGGTGATATAGCGTTTGGGTTTAAAGACGCTTCGCAGGCGGCTTCGCAACTCGGAGACGTCCTTGGGCTGGAGGTACATGATCCACCCCTCATCCCATTTCTTCAGGTCGAAGTTTTCCACTATCGGGAAGCCCACAGCGGGGCCCGAGAGGAGCTCTCCGAGCTGGTTCTGCCAGGTCTCGTCCAGGAACTCCACCGGATCGATGTCGTCACGCTGGAACCCCTTCTCGAACATCAAGTCCGAGAGGCGATGGGTCCAGGCCTCAGCCTCGTGGAGATAGAAGCCTGTGGTCACGGGCGCGGCCGGAGGGAGGAAGCGGTCCCAGCCGGGTAGGACCGGATGGTGTGCCTGGGCGATGAGCTTCGAGAGGGCACCTGCGCCGGTGTCGAGGCGCAAGGTGATCCTGTCTGCGCCTCCGGCGCGCATTACGAGATCTACGGTGCGCCAATGTCCGACCTCCTCAGGGAGCACGCTCCAGAGCAGCAAGGGGCCCGCGGTCCGCTCCACGATGTCGAGCATGGCCTGGACGCCGACGCGCAGGCGGACGCCCGAGGTCGCCGGGTCGTCATCGGTGGCAGGTCGACAGTCCGGCTGCGTCACCGCCGGCGGGGCGCCGATGCGCACCCGCATCACCAGGGCATCTCTGGCAGGCTCGGTGGTCAACCTCGGCGCGCCGGGGATCACTGAGTGCAGGGTCTGGATCCAGCGTTCCAGATCATCGCGGAGCGCTTCCCTCGCCGGGCCCTCGTCCATCTCCAGGGTCGCCACGGCATCCAGGGCCCTGAGCCCGGGGGTCCCTGTTGCGTCCACGCCCACACTCAACGCGTTCACCTGGAGCCGCGCCGATGTGGGCCCGGGCTCCAGGATGGAGGCAGGCACCCACTTGCGGAGGAGCCGCCGGGGTATGGGCCGGCCCGGATCGCTCTCGTCTCCCAGCGGCTGGTCCAGGAAGCCCTGCCAATCATCCAGGCGCAGCTCGATGATCGGTGGCTCGCAGAGGGGGAGCTCTGAAGGAGAGGGGGCCGGGGTTTCCTCCTCGAGGAGGGAGGACAGCTCGATGGGTTCGGGCCTCTCCTCACCGCCGCAGGCGGGGAGGAGTGAGGCAACCAAGAGGATTGCGAGCAGGCGCTTCATGGGGCGAGTCTAGCGAGAAGGGGGGGGAATGGGAAGGGAAGTGGAAGGCAGCAGCCTGACATAGCGAAAGGCCCGCGGCCCCAAGTCCCCAATCTCCACGACCCCTCCGGACACTGCCACCGCCTCACCGGTGAGCGCATCCTCAGCGTCGACCGCGTCCCCCGCTGCGACGCTCACAGCCAGCGCAGAGTTCTCTCCGAGGTTGAACGCGCACACGACGACATCCTCGCCTGCCATGCGTCGCAGCGCCCAGATCTCGTCCGTGGTAGGGGAGTTGATGTCTACAACCTCCGCGTCCCCCAGATGGAGAGCCGGGCGGGTCCTCCGGGCCCGGACCAGGTCCCGGTAGAGGCTGAGGATCGAGTCCGGGTCTGCGGTCTGGGTCGCTACGTTGATCGTATGGGCTGACTGGTGGAGCGGCTCCCAGGGGATCCCGTCGGTGAAGCCGCCGCCGGGTTCGCCGGTCCACTGCATGGGCCCCCGTTTATGCTCGTCCTTCAGGGACGATCCATTGCGCATGCCGATCTCCTCGCCGTAGTACATCCACGGGGTTCCGGGCATTGCAAAGAGGAGGGCGGCCGCCAGGCGTACAGCGTCGGGCTCCTCGCCCAGCTCCGAGGCGACCCGCACCATGTCATGGTTGGTGAGGAAGACGCCGTCCGCTGCCCCATCGTGGAACTGCTTTCCGAAGCGGCAGAGGACGTTCTCGATGTCTGTTCCGTCAGAGGCTTTCACCGCGCCGATGATCGCGCCGGAGAGGTCGAAGTCCAAGGTCATGGTGAGACCTTCGCCGTCCCCGTGGTAGAGGGCCGCTGTCTCGTTGGAGGTCCAGGCCTCGCCCACCAGGAGCACGTCCTCCCGCACCTCCCGGGTCGCGGCGGCGAACGCACTCCACCACGCCAGGGTCTCGGCGGTGTCGCTCTGGCCGTCCCCTTCGCCGGTCTCCACCAGGTAGCGGACCGCGTCGAGGCGGAAGCCGTCCAACCCCTTCTCCAGCCAGAACCGGGCGACGTCGGTCATCTCATCGGTGAGAGCGGAGGTGGTGTAGTTGAGGTCCGGCATCCCGGACCAGAAGATCCCGTAGTACCAGCGGCCGTCCGCCTCGTGCCAGGTGGGTCCGCCCCCCCAGGGCTGCTTCCAGTCCCGGGCCGCGTCACTCCAGACGTACCAATCCTCGTGTCCCGTTCCCGCAGCGGAGGCCTGGAACCAGGGGTGTTGGCTTGATGAGTGGTTCACCACCAGGTCCATGACCACGTGTATCCCCCGGGCGTGGGCGGCCTCGAGGAACGCATCGAAGCCGCCCATGCCGCCGTAGTCCGCATGAACATCCCGGTAGTCGATGACATCGTATCCGTGATAGCTGGGTGAGGGGTGTATCGGCATGAGCCAGATCAGGTCCACTTCGAGGTCGTCACCTTCCCCGGGGACGCCGTCGTTGAGGTAGTCCAGCTTCTCCACTATGCCCGCGAAGTCACCGATGCCGTCTCCGTCGGAGTCACGGAAGGAGCGGACAAAGATCTCGTAGCCCACCGCTGTGTGGTACCACTCCGGTGCGTCCACCGCCGAAGGGGGGTGGCGGGGAGGCGGATCGTCGGGAGTGTCGGATGTTCCCGGGCCATTGGTTTCAGCGGACTGGTCGTTCGGGACCGCGATGTCCGTGTGGGGCACTCCTTGGCTGCACGAGAGGACCACGTAGGTGAGTCCGAAGAGGATCGTTCCCGCTTTCATGGCGCTGCTAGGTCTTTTTTCGCCGGACCTCGACCCGGTAGACCGTGCCGCCTTGCTTGCGTCCGACACGGAACATGCGGAAGAGGCCCAGGTGGAGCTCCGCCACGCGTCCGCTGGGGAGCTTCACGGGGACGCGCTCGTCGTTGTCTCGAGCCAGGACCTGGCAGTGGCCGAGCCGTGGGTGGTCCAGCCAATCCCCGCGCTCCAGCTCGATCTCGTCGAGCTCGATCTCCTCCGGGTCCGCGCGTCCGCCCTTGTGCTCAGGCTCCTTCGGCTCGGCCGCGGTGATGAGCTCGTCCGCCTGCTCCGGGCCCGTGGGCATGGCCTGCAGCCAGAGGCCCAGGCCCGTGGCGGGGTCATGCATGCGCCGGAGGCTGATACTCTCAAAGACCTCGATGAGGAACTCGAACTGGATCACCTCGCCGCCCACGAGCTGGCCCACCACGACCTTGTTCCGGCCCACCCCGGAGGCGGCCGCTACGGTGTGGAGCATAAGGTCGGTCTCGTCTGAATCGGTTTCCCCAAGGGAGAGGAATCCCTCACAGCCGGTGAGCTGGTAGACGCCCTTGAAGGTCTCGGGGGTCAGGTAGGCGCTCTGGGAGCGAGAGTACCGGCGGAGTTCAGGGTCTTTGACGTAACCCACGGCGCGGACGTGGCCGCATTGGATGCTGCTCTGCTTGCAGAGATCCTTCAGCGAGCCGATGACGTCCAGCTCGCGGTCGAGGCTCCCGACCAACTTTCGGG
Source organism: uncultured Myxococcales bacterium (assembly GCA_964576155.1). Taxonomy (GTDB): domain Bacteria; phylum Myxococcota_A; class UBA9042; order CAIXZC01; family CAIXZC01; genus CAZNWW01. Next base: position 8,614 of record CAZNWW010000063.1, read on the forward strand.
ACTGCCCGATCTCCGTAAATATCATTAGCGCCTCCCCTTCGGGCAACCACAGGATTGCGCCGCGTGCCTCCGATTATAGAAGTCTTACGCAGCGTGTCAATTCGACTTGGGGCTACATGCTCAGTCCTTGAAGAGCCTCCTCAGCTTCTCCATGGCATCGTCCGTACTCTGTGGGGCCTTCTTTGCCTCGGCGGGGCCCCCCCCGAACATGGCGTCCAGCTTTGCTTTGGCCTGATCCGCCGCGCTCGTACCGTCATCCTCACCGGAGTCCTTGAAGGTGAAATAGAGACAAAAGTTTCCCTCCTCACGATCCCGGATGAACTCTGCGCGATTCTCCGTGCATTGGTTGTGGGCGTTGGGATCCCAGAACTCACAGTTCTTGCAGCAGTGGAGGTACGCGTGGCAGTTCGGGCACATATCCCGGCGTCCGATCTTGGTCTCGAAGACCAACTCCTCGACGCATTTGAAACACTTGTTGATTGGATCCTTGGTTACGAACATCGTGTCTTCTCCTACTGCCCCTGCCCAGGGAGCACGGTCGCAGACAGGGCCTGAGGCGCCGAGGCTTCGAAGTCGCTGGTGTCTGTGATCTGGGCCTTGCCCGCGCCGTTGACGCCGATGACCCACAGCTCCCGATCCTTGAGAGCCCGCTTGTCGCCGTCTGCGAGCATCCGAGTCAAACCACTGCCCCAGAAAGGGCTGGCGGTGAAGGTCAGGACCTGGCCCCCGGGGGAGATGTCGAAGCCCGTGATCAACTGGTTGTCAGATCCGCCGTGCTTGGGATTCTTGGTCAGGTTCACGAAGTCCGTCTCCTCGAAGGGCGTGCCGTCCCCCACCGACGCGAGGTCGATCATGTAGATGTCGGTATCAGGCTTGTCGTCAGCCCCCGAGAGGGTGCAGTCGTTATATGCGAGGAAGAGCAGGCCGGTGCCGTCCTGGGTGAAGACCGGGTCTCCGTCGACTATCTTGAACTTCCACGGTTCGTCCCCGATGTTGGGGCAGATGTTGGTCAGGTAGCTTCCGGCCGGCACCGAGAACAGGTTCAGGTACTTCTGGTCCATGGTCTCGGTGTCGTACAGGCGCAGGCGCAGATCCCGCTCCGCTATGGTGAAGGCGGCGATCACCGACGAGTCCGGTGAGATTGCGATGGGATCGGTGTCGGTGTATTCGCTCCCCGCGCCGATGCACTCCCCGGCCTGCATCTGGCTGCAGATGTAGTCCAGCTCGTGGAGGTTTCCGCCCTTCCACATGTAGAGGCGGGCGCTGCGGATGGTCGTGCCGATGAAGACCACCACCTCGCCGTCTTCAGAGACCTTGAAGTGGCCCTTGTAGTTTGAATGCTTCGGCCAGTCCGGATCGTTGTCCGGCGGGAAGACCAGCAACTCCTGGGGCTGGTCCACGGGATCCAACTGTACTCTGTGAACGGTGTACTGGCAGGAGAGCCCCTCGCATTGATGGAGCTTCGAGTAGTAGAGGTAGTTCCCCCCGAACTTGAAGTCGATGACGTCCGAGATGGTCACGCCCTTGATCATCTTCACGCCGAGCTGGGGGTCGAAGCGGCCCAGCTGGAAGGTGAAGCCCATGGCGGAGGGCTTCTTGATGGAGATGGCGATCCACTGGAGGGCCTTGTCCACCAGGCAGCCGTACTCACAGGAACAGGGCTTGGTGTCTACAGGGTTGCCCTCCGCGTCGTCGACGATGAGCAGGCAGTCCGCGACGCCCTCGAGGTAGAACGAGGTCAGGGGCTGCGAACCCACCTCACCCTCGACCAGCGGGTTGCTGCCGTCGGGGCTGATCAGGTGGAGGTCCGATTCGGTGTCGTTACCAGTGCTGCCAGGGATACGGCCCCGGTAGTTGAAGAGGATCACGAAGTCCTCGTCGGGGAGGGTTCCGCCGCCGACGCATAGACCGATCTCGCAGAACTGGTCGTCCTCGCATTCGCCGCAGCTGCCGCCGCAGCCGTCGTCGCCGCATTCCTGAGCCTGCCCTGAGCCTGCCGAAGGGTCGCCACATTCGGGGACGCAGATGCCGCCGCATTGCTGGAAGCCGGCCAGGCAGAACTCCGGGGGGACGCAGTCACCGCAGGAGCCGCCGCAGCCGTCGGGGCCGCACTCGAAGTTCCCCATGTCGCATTGAGGTTCACAGGGGTCCAGGGGCTCGAAGCAGAGGTAGGTCGTGGGGTTGCAGACCTCCCCGTCCTGGCACGCGCCGCAGGTGCCGTTGCAGCCGTTGGGGCCGCAGAGCCGCCCGACGGGGCATTCCGGAACACAGCAGAAGCCTTCGACGCAGGCTCCGTCGCCCGCACAGGTGCCGCAGGCGCCGGGCTCGTCCGGGCAGCCGCCGTCACCGCATTCGAAAGCCTGCCCTGAGCCTGCCGAAGGATCGCACTGGGGCTCGCAGGCCCCGTCGTCTTTGTCGCAGGCCGGCCCCGCCAGGGCCAGCACCAACACCAAAGCCGTGATCCAACGCATGTCCGACCCTCCCCATGATCCCGTGAGACTGTACCCGAGTTTGCCCTTTAGGGCAACCTGTGGGAGGGGCTACTGATCGCAGGTAAGGCCGATCGTATAGGCTCCGATACCGAAAGTGCCGCCCGCGCCCGAGGGCGCCTTGCCGTGGCCGTCGACGACGATGAAGTAGGTGTGGGTCTTGATCACGTCGAAGGTGACCGTGGACGGGCCCCAGCCGATGCAGTGCACCGGGCTGCAGCCCCAGCCGTCATCTTCCAGAACCAGTACGTCCGTGGGGCCGTCCTCTGCGGAGAGGGTCACCGTGACCTGCCCCGAGGCCTCCGCGGTGTACTCGTAGGTGTACTCCGGGCCGTCGTAGGTGTTTGCGTTGCAGGTGTACTCCGCCACCACGTCTGTTGCGTCGGAGTCCGTGGTTGTCCAGGTGTCGGTCTCGCCGCAGGTGAGGACGTCCTTGGGGCTGCACTTTGGGCAGGCCGGGTCCGTGGTGCAGTCCTCCTCGTCCATGCAGTCCACGAGCCCGTCCACGTCGTTGTCCGCGCGGTCACGGCATGGGGGGGGGTCCACGGCCTCCACCGTGAGTCGGACCGCGCCCCCTCCGTCCCGCGCGCCCTGGTCGACGAAGACGAAGTACAGGCCTGC
>CAZNWW010000064.1:0-6224 GCA_964576155.1 uncultured Myxococcales bacterium
CACCGACGCCGAGCTCTACGGCATCGAGCCCGCTGGCGAGGGCCTGCACACGGGCAGGCACGGCGCTACTCTGGGGAAAGGCTCGCCGGGCATCCTGCATGGTGCGCGCAGCTATCTGCTGCAGGATGAGCACGGCCAAATCTCCGAAACGCACAGCGTGAGCGCGGGCCTGGACTATCCCGGCGTGGGGCCGGTGCACTCTCACCTGAAGGACGAAGGGCGCGCCGAGTACTTCTCCGTCACAGACGGCGAGGCCCTTGACGCGTTCCACCTGCTCGCCGAAACCGAGGGCATCGTCCCCGCGCTCGAGAGCGCACACGCGGTAGCCGGCGCGGTGAAGCTGGCGCGGCGATTCCGGCGCGGGGCGGCCTCTCCCAAGCGCGAATGGCGATCAAAGCTCGACGAGGCGATCCTCGTGGGATTATCAGGCCGCGGCGACAAGGACATGGAGACAGCTCGCCGCCACTTCCCCGAGCTGGATGGAGGCGTGCGATGAAGCGCGATCGCTACGCCGAGACTTTTGAACAACTGCGCGCCCGCGGCGAGGGCGCCTTCGTACCCTTCGCTGTACTGGGCGATCCAGACACTGCAACGAGTCTGGAAATCCTGCACGCCATGGTGCGCGGCGGGGCGGACATGCTGGAGCTGGGGATTCCCTTCAGCGATCCGGTGGCTGATGGACCGACCATCCAGGCGGCGGACATCCGCGCGCTCGAGGCCGGCATGACGCCACCCGCGGCCTTCAACATCATCCGTGAATTCAGGCGCGAGCACGACGACATCCCCATCGGCCTGCTTGTTTACGCGAACCTGGTGCATCGGCCGGGTCTCGTTCGGTTCTATGAAGACGCGGCCCGCGCGGGCGTGGACAGCATCCTCGTGGCCGATGTGCCACTCGAAGAATCAGAGCCCTTCCGCTGGGTCGGCGAGCAGACGGGGGTCGGCACCGTGTCCTTGGTGACGCCGCTCACCAACGACGAACGCCTGGCCCGAATGGTGTCCCTGGGCGGTCCCTACCTCTACGTGGTCAGTCGCCTCGGCGTGACCGGCCGCGACGCGAGCTTGTCAGCCAGCGCCAGGCCGCTGCTGAAGCGCATCAATGAACATGGCGGGCCGCCCACGTTGCTGGGATTCGGGATCGGCGAGCCCGCGCAGGTACGCGAAGCCATCGACGCGGGCGCGGATGGGGCGATCAGTGGCAGCGCGGTGGTGGAGATCATCGCGAAGCAGGCGGGGGATCAGAGGAAGTTGGCAAAGGAAGTAAAGAGCTTTGTGGCGAGGATGAAGAAAGCAACAGAAGCAGGCGCCAAATAGCAGATGGCCCCGCGGCCCATCCTTTCAGGGGTTCAGGGCCTCGAGAACCGCCTTCCATGAACCGGGGACGATGAGATAACCATAGTGGGTGTAACGGGGCACCTCGACCTGGCGGCTCCCGGGCAGAGCGGCAGACTCCGGGGGCAGGATCACGAGGTCGCCGCGGCTCCAGAACGAGACCACGCGGAGGTCGGACGGCAGGTCTTTTTTTGCCAGGGTCTGTATCAGCTCGCTGTCTGGACGCAGCTCACGGGTGACCGCGGTGTTGCCCAGACGAGCCGAGAAGGTGCCCTGGTGCGGAGCGCCCAGGGTGATCAGGGTCCGAACCGAGTGATCCAGATCGTGCTCAACGAGCGCTAGTCGGGCCACGACGCCGCCGAGGCTGTGCGTAACCATATCCACCTGGGGTTCTCCGGTGACCTCCTGGATTTCCTTGACGAAGGCCGCCAGCGCGGTGGCTCGCCCCGGGATGTCCTGCCCGGCCTCGAAGGCTATCGCGTAGCTCCGCTTCCGTCCCATCCGACGCAGGTACCAGGCCATGGGTCGGAAGTCCCCCCGGCCGCCTCCGAGGCCGTGGACAAAGACCAGGGGCGGGTGCCCGTCGGGGACCCCGGCTTCCACGGGGACGCCCTTACGCTTGTAGAGGCTGTAGCTCATCAGGGGAAACTGCCCCAGGTGTCGACGCACGTCGGGATCCACGGCCTGGTACGCCTCTGCGGACTTGCGCGCTATAAAACGCCCGGCGGCCAGGCTGGCGCGACCTGTCGCGGAGATAGCGCGCTTCCAAGGTGACGTGGCCTCGAGTTCCTTGTCTTTCATCTGGTGCATCGCACGGTCATGCGCCTGCTGAAGATTGATTACCAGGCGTAGCCGAAGGCGAACCGGCCCGTGGGGAAGGGGCCATCGATCTGGGCGCTGGATCCCCCGCCCTCTGCGGTGACCCAGGTGTAGGTCATCCCAAAGCCGAGGTTGAGGTTGAATCCGCTGTCCCAGATCCATCCCCACCCGAGGAGGAGCATCGGACCGCCGGCGAAGGCCGAGGCACCGTCGATACCCAATCCAAGCATGTACGCGCCCGGCTCGAGGTAGAAGCCGTCGTGCACCTTCTTGACGTAGATCGGCACCGAGGCCGAGAGGCGACCGCCGTAGACGGGAGTCTTCCAGAAATGGACGAAGCCAGCGTCGACACGCAGCGCGAAGTTCCTGTGGAACGCGTAGGTGTACCCCACCGAGAATGTCCCCATGAACCAGGCGAGGGGGTTCGTAGAGACATTGTGCTTCTTGTACGCATACTTGTACTTATTGTGCTCTCCAACCGGGACGAGCTGGCCGTCAATCTTCGAATGAACCTCGCCCTCGCCCCCAGGATCTACCTGGCCCAGGGCAGGCGGGGAGACAGCGAGCATCATGGCCACGACGAGTCCGGCCAACAACTGGTTCTTCATTGTTCATCCTCCGTTCAGGCTTCCATATCGAGGCGTCCCGTGTGGGCACGACTCTGGAGGCCGGTTCATGATCCGATCGTTTCGCCAGTGTACCGATACATCAGGCATTCGTCGAGAACGGTCCCAACAAAACCAACGGGGACTCTACCACTTCTCGTCGTAGGCGGTCCAGAGGTGATCACCGAGCCTCCAATACGCGGCCAGGACGGTCTGTGCTGCGGTGGAGGTGAGGTCCGTGAGGAGCTTGCGCGCTCCACGGGGGCTGCGGCTCCAGAGGGCTGCAGCTCGCGCCTGCACCTCCGCCGCCTGAGTGAACAGGGCTGCCTGCACGGGATCCCTTACCTTCGCCACGTCCTTGCGCATGTCGCCCCACCGGTGTGCAGCGATGGTCGCTACCCGGTTGAAGGCCCACCAGGCTGCATCCCGGCTGAAGCCTGTGGTACGGCCGTCGGTGCGGAAGGACTCAGGGAGGGCGGTGATCCCGGCGAACACCGGGACGTAGGTGGCCATGGCCGGGTTGCCGAGGCCGAACCAGACGATCCCGCCCACGGGTCCCGGGAACCTGGCTTGCGATTGCGTCACGGTGGCGTACATGCAGTACCAGCGCGCCATGGAACGCTCCCCCCGCCAGCTCCAGCCGCCGTTGATGCGGAGCATCTTGTTCATGTCGTAGGGCATGAAGGGGTTGGCCAGGGGACTCTTCACCGCCTCACCCTTCTCGTTCACGACAATGAAGTCCTTGACCATGTCGAAGGGTGTGCCTTCATAGGTGTCTCGCAGGATCTCCATGATCTTCAGGGGCGTCACCGGTTCATCCGGTTTCACCGAGAACGGGTAGTGGTTGAAGCCGGGCTTGAGCTCCAGGGATGGCGCCAGCAGATCAAAAGCGCGCCACTCCCGCCGATGGGCAGACGCGGACGCCCGGCCGTCAGGGTTGTATGCCATACAGAACTCGAAGGGATCACCTGACTCGGGGTCCCACCAGCCACGGGCGACGGCCTCGGGGACCACGTTGTCCGACATCCGCACGTCGGGATCATCGGCATCCAGGCGACGCAACCGGGACGCGTTGGCCACAACGGAGACGTGCCCGTCCGGGATCCGCCTTGCAGCCCAGATCGCGCCGACCTTGCCCTCCCCGGGGCCTATGATCTCGAGGTGCCAGACCTCGGTCGGATCCGCGATGGTGAGGACCTCCCCAGTATCAATCCAGCCGTACTTTTCGATGAGCGCGGTGCCCACATCCAGGGCCTCCCGGGCTGTCCGGGCACGCTCCAGCATCAGCCGCGTCAGAGTCTCGCAGTCGATGAGTCCGGCCTTGGACTCCATCTCCTTGCGGCCCGTGAAGGTGGACTCTCCGATCGCAACCTGGTGCTCGTTCATGGCCGCATAGGCAGGCGCCAGGTAGCCGTAGGTATGCCGGACCTGGGGGATCGGACCCGAGGGCGCACGGAGATAGCGCTCCATGGGTCCGGTATCGTCGTCCTCCCGGTGGGTGAGCTGTAGCTCTGCGCCCTCCTTATGATCCTTCGGAGGGACCACCTGCAGGTCCGACGCGGTCCGATGGCTGTCACAGGTGTGCGACGTCATCACCGAGCCGTCGTGGGATGCCTCCTTCCCCACGGAGATCACGGTACATGCGTCTGCGCCTGCAGGCAGGGCGAACACGGCGATGAACAGAATGAACAGGACCTTCCTCATTGGTACCTCCCGTCGGTGCAGCAGCAGGAATCCTACCCGATCGGAGCGCGCCTGGACAGCACCCGTCCCGTGTGCGAGGCCGAGACCGCAGCGACCTCCTCCGGAGTCCCTTCGGCGACGAGCCGACCGCCCCCGTCGCCGCCCTCGGGACCGAGGTCGATGAGGTGGTCCGCGTGGGCGAGCACCGCTGGATCGTGCTCGATGACCAGGACCGTGTTGCCAGCGTCCACGAGACCGTCGAGGACATCCACGAGGCGGGCCACGTCCCAGGGATGGAGGCCGGCGGTGGGCTCGTCCAGGAGGTACAGCGCGCCGCCGCCTCGGGCCGCCCCCCGGACCAGCTCATCACTGAGCCTGAGGCGTTGGGCCTCTCCCCCGGAGAGGGTGTCGGCCCCCTGCCCCAGGTGGAGGTAGCCCAACCCGAGCTCCACGAGGGTGCTCAGGGGACCGACGAGCCGGGGGTCGTCAGCGAAGGCCTCGGCGGCCTCTGCGATGGTGAGGTCGAGGACGTCCGCGATGGAGAGTCCGCCCAGCAGGCACTCCAATGCCGGCCCGGCGAAGCGCCGCCCCCCGCATTCGGGGCAGGGGGCCCAGACGTCGGCCATGATGTCCATGGTGACCTGGATCGCGCCCGCCCCTTTACAGGCATCACAGCGCCCTCCGGGACGGTTGAAAGAGAAGGCAGCGGCAGTGAGGCCGCGGATCTTCGCTTCCTCCGTCCCCGCAAAGCGCTTGCGGATTCTATCGAAGATCCCACCGACAAAGGTCGCCGGGGTGCTCGCCGGGGTGCGGCCGATGGGGGACGAATCGATGGGAACGACCCGCGCCCACGCCTCGACGCCATCCACGCTCCGACACCCCACGGCGCGGCCCTCCCTCAGGGACGGCTCGACGACGTCGAACACCAGGGTGCTCTTGCCGCTCCCCGATACACCGGAGACTGCGACGAACACTTCCGTCGGGATGTCCAGGCGCGAAACGTCGAGGTTTCGGACCCGAACCTCGGAGAACCGTACAGATGGACCCCGCTGCCGACGGGGGGGCTCCGGGAGACGGAGATCGCCGCGCAGGAAGTCCCCCGTGCGAGAACCCGGTGTCGCAGCGACCTCGGCCGGCGTCCCTGCCGCGACGACCCTGCCTCCGTCCAGGCCCGGACCGGGACCCAGGTCGATGACGTGGTCCGCCCGACGGATCACGTCCCCATCGTGCTCAGCGACCACCACGGTGTTGCCCTGGGCAGCGAGGGCCTCGAGGACCCCCAGGAGGCGTGTAGTGTCCCGGGAGTGAAGGCCCGCGGTCGGCTCGTCCAGGATCAAGGCCACCCCGGCCAGGTCGCCGCCGACCTGGCTCACCAGGCGCACCCGCCGGGCTTCGCCGCCGGAGAGTGTCGACGCTCCACGCTCGATGGCGAGGTAGCCCAGCCCCAAATCCTCCATGGCGGCGAGACGGGAGTGGATCTCCGGCATGGCGATGGCCAGCGCGGCTGAGGCAGTAGCGTCCAATGTCCCGCCCGACTCGACCGAATTCAGGAAACGGCCGACACCAATCGCCGTGTTCGCGGTGAGCTCGGGCAGGCTTCGGCCACCAAGACTCACTGCCCGCGCAGCCGGTGCGAGCCGTTGCCCGCCGCAGGGGTGGCACCGGCGCTCCGCCATGAGCGGCCGCATGGCCGCGCCCTTCTTCGTCTCGAGCCGTCGCTCGAACTCCTCGGTCACGTACCACACGAGGCCCCTCCAGGGAGCTCGCCAGCGGTGCTCCTCGTCC
>CAZNWW010000064.1:6234-11717 GCA_964576155.1 uncultured Myxococcales bacterium
TCCATGGCCAGGTGCCTGGCGGTCGGGTCGAGGTCTTCCCACGGGCGGTCGAAGTCCACCCCCGCGGCGTCCCCGGCTGCCCGGAGAATGTGCACGTACTGGTTCCCTGGATCCCCGTAATGCCGCCCTGTCGCGTGATCGCTCATTGCCCCGTCGGTCAGCGCCTTCGAAGGATCAGAGACCAGGCGCTCCGGGTCCGCCTCCAGGCGGACACCGAGGCCGTCGCACGCAGGACACGCGCCCTCCTGCCGGTTGAACGAGAGCCGTCCCGCGGTCCAGGGGCCGTCCGCGGGCTCTCCGCATCCGGCGCAGACCGCGTCCCGGGTCGAGATCGACCCGCCACAGGCAGCGCACAGCGTCGTCCCCGCCCGAGCATAGAGCAGCCTCAAGAGGGCGTGAATACCGGTGACGGTGCCCACGGTAGACCGCGGCGTACTCGCCAAAGCGCCCTGCCCCACGGCCACGGTTGGTGGCAGGCCCTCGACCGAATCCAGCGCCGGCCGCCTTGTTCTGGCCACGAACTGCTGTGCGTAGGCCGAGAGGCTTGCGGTGAAGCGTCGCTGCCCCTCGGCGAAGAGGGTCTCGAAGGCCAGGGAGGACTTCCCCGAGCCCGAGACCCCTGTGATCGCAGTCAAACCCCGGCGGGGGACCCTGACGTCGATGTTTCGGAGGTTGTTCGTCCGAACGCCCAGGAGTCGTATCTCGTCAGAGGGAGAAGCAGGGGGCCCACCCAGGGCCTCGGGGAGACGCTGTGGTTCACCCCTGAGAACCCTGCCGAGGACACGACCGGTGACCGAGCCCGGGGTCGCTGCGACCTCTTCGGGGGTCCCTGCGGCGACAACCAGCCCCCCGTCGGCGCCGCTCCCCGGACCCAGATCCACCAAGTGATCCGCTCGCTTGAGCACGTCCAGATCGTGTTCGATCACGAGCACGGTATTACCTGCATCCACCAGGCGCTCCAGGGCCTCCAGGAGGCGGGCCACGTCTGCCACGTGGAGCCCTGTGGTGGGCTCAGAGAGTACATACAGGGTCCGGCCCTTGGACACCCTGGCCAGCTCGGACGCCAGCTTGATTCGCTGGGCCTCTCCGCCGGAGAGCGTTGTCGAGGGCTGCCCCAGGGGGAGGTAGTCCAGGCCCACCTCGGCCATGGCATCGAGGATCCGGCGGGCCCGGGCCTCCGCGGCGAAGAACTCCTGCCCCTCCGCGACGGTCATGTCCAGCACCTCCCGGACGTTCCGCCCCCTCAGATGAACCGAGAGGGTATCGCTACCAAAGCGTCGACCCCGGCAATCCGGGCAGGGAACCGCCACCGCGCCGAGGAAGTGCATCCCCAGAGACCGAACCCCGGCCCCCTGACAGGTCTCGCAACGCCCCCCCGCGGTGTTGAATGAGAAGCGCCCCTTGCCCCAGCCATGTCCTCGAGCCTCCGGCAAGGCGGCGAAGAGGTCCCGGATCACGTCGAAGAGGCCGGTGTAAGTGGCCGGATTGGACCGGGGCGTGCGCCCGATGGGAGCGTGGCTCACGGTGACGACCCGGTCGATGAACTCAGCCCCTTCCAGGCCCTCGAAGGGGCCCTCGCAGCCCCCATCGAGGGCCGGCACCAGGACCCCGGTCACAAGGGATGTCTTTCCCGCGCCGGAAACCCCGCTCACCGCGTTGAGCGCGCCCAGACGAAGAGTCAGATCCACGTCGCGCAGGTTCCTGAACCGCACACCACGGAGTCGGAGCTCGGTGCCGTCGCCGGCCCGGCGGCTCGTCGGGACCGGGACACCCTGTCCGCCGCAAAGGGCTGCCCGGGTAGGCGGTCCCGACGCGGCGTCCTGATCGGAACGGAGCCACTCCTGTGGTGGACCGGAGTAGAGGATCCGTCCCCCCTCGGAGCCCGCGCCCGGGCCCACATCCACCAGCCAGTCTGCAGCGCGAATCAAGGCCTCGTCGTGTTCCACGAGGACGACGGTGTTGCCGTTGTCCCGCAGCTTGTACAGCACCTCGGCGAGGCGGACGCGGTCCACCGGATGCAGGCCGACTGAGGGCTCGTCCAGGACCACGAGCAGGCCGCTGAGCCCAGTGGTGACATGGCCGGCAAGGCGGATCCTCTGCCATTCGCCGGGGGCAAGGCCCGACGTGGAGCGATCCAGACGCAGGTACCCCAGGCCCAGTCGAGCCAACATCCCGAGGCGCTCCAGAGGCGGCCCTTTGCCGGCCGCTATCACCTGGCCCCGGTGCCCGTCCGCATCGACGCCCTCGAGGAACCGGTGAACCTCGTCCACGGTGCTCTGCGCGATCCTCGCGATGTCGAGGCCCTCGAGACGGACCCGGGAGGCCAGTGGACCGAGCCGGGTTCCACCGCAGTCAGTGCAGCTCCGAGATCGAACGAAGCGCATGACCCCGGGGTTCCGCTCCTTTCGGAGGATCTCGCTCAGAACCGTGACGATGCCGCGGTAATACCCCTCCTTCCGAGGCTTCGCGGTGATGCCGGTCCACTTCAGACGGGACTCGAGGGTGTGCTTGCCCAACGGGACCTGCACCCGCTCAGACCCATGGAGCACGACGTGGCGCTGCTCCTCCATCAGGTCCATCCAGGGGATGTCGACATTGAACCCGTGGGAGCGACACACTATGTCCAGCGCGTCCATGGTCACCTGGGAGTACATGATGTACCCCCGCTTGAGGGTCGGTGCGAGGCAGCCCTGCCGGAGGGTCTTCGAGGGATCTCCCACCAGGAGCGCGGGCGCGATACGATCCACCTCTCCCAGGCCGTCACAGGTCGGGCAGGCACCGTGGGGGGAATTGAAAGAGAACGTACTACGCCGAATCTTCGGGAGGATGGCGTCGCAAGAGGGACAGCAGGTCGGAAAGGGCGCGTCGACCCCCGCGTCGCAGGCAGGGCAGCTCAAGATCCCCGCCCGGGCCATGAGGAGGCGCAGGCCGTCCATGACTTCGCTCAGGGTGCCCACAGTGGACCGGGAACCCGCGGAGCCGCGGCGTTGTCCCACGGCGATGGCCGGAGGGAGCCCGGTGATAGCGTCTACACCGGGGCTGCCGAGCCGTCCCATGGCCTGCCGGGCGCGGGCCGAGAAGGTCTCCAGGAACCGCCGAGCGCCTTCCCGGTAGAGGGTGTCCATGGCCAGGGAGGACTTCCCCGATCCCGAGACCCCGGTGATCACGATGAGGCGGCCGGTGGGCAGGTCCAGGTCGACGCCGCGCAGGTTGTTCTCCCGCGCTCCCCGGATACGTATCCAATCGTTCACGTGATCAGTCTCCGGCGGCGAACGCGTCGCCCTGCGCCAGGATCCAGGCCTCGTTGGTGTGGACCCAGCCGATAGTGTCGCGGCCATCGGTGTAGGTGATCCAGAGGGACTGGTCCGTGGGATCCTGCGCGATGGAGTTGTACCCATGAGAACAGCTGTCTCCGACCTCACACGGGGGGTCGAGGTTCGCGACGGCGGACCAGGACCGGCCCCCGTCGTCAGACAGCGCCGCGGCCGTAGGGTAGCGGTGCTGCAGACTGTTGCTGAACGCTAGGGCGATCCGGCCGCTGGCGAGGCGCACCATCTCCATGCCGTCGCCGGGGTTCGGCACGGCGCTCTTCACGCCCTTGGTCCAGGTGCGGCCGAGATCGGGTGAGATCATCTCGAAGCCCTGCCCGTGGACATTGGTGGTGTTCCGACTCAACGCGAAGAGGGTCCCGTCTTCCCGTTCGATCACCGTAGGCTGGATCTGGCTCAGGTGGTCCATGAAGGTCTCGGGGTCGAGGCTGAAGTCCACCTCTTCCCAGGTCGACGCGTAGTCGTCCCCGGAGATCATGAACGCGGGGGTGTAGGTGGTCTCGTCGTACAAGGGCAGGAGCAGCTCCCCGTTGGACATACGCAGGGGATGGTTGCGAACCATCCAGCCCCAATCGGAGCGGAGCACCTGCGCATCGCCCCAGGTTGCGCCCCGGTCCTCGCTGCGGATCAGGCGAATCTCCGCGTCGTTCCAGCTCTCACCGATGATCGTGACGAAGAACATGTACAGGCTCCCGTCCTCGTGGACCCGGATCGTCGGGTTGCCCTCGGCCAGATCCGGCGCATCGAAGAGCACCTCGGCAGGCCCGAACTCCCCGCCAGGGGGCCGGCGGGACCAGACGATCCGTGAGTCCTTCGATTTCTCGTGCTTCCCATGGTACCAGACCACCAGGACGGTGCCGTCCACCTCCACCGCCACGGACGAACCGTGGTGGTTGCAGGCGAGAGTCTCCATGCCGGAGTCAGGCTCCACACAAGCGAGGCTGGATGGCGGAATCACAAGGCCACGCTCGAAGAGGGACACCTGCGGTAGGACATCCTGCGAGGGGGTATCCTGCGGGGACGGCTGCACGTCAACCATGTCTACCACTTCGACGATTTTGACCACATCGACCGAATCGGACTTGGGCAGAGGGCTTCCCCCGGGGTCGGAGCACGCTACGAAAATCATGGCAACGGCATAGATGAGATTCCGCTTCATCGGGCAAGTATCGGTCCGCTCTGCGGGCAGTGTCAACACGCAGCCCCCCGGCCGTTGCTGATGACGGAAACGCCAATGAGTGGCATAATGAGGCGGTAAACAGAGCTGCGGAGGCGATAATGACACGATGGTTCATGATGCTACTGGCAACAATCGGATTCATCTGGCTGGCCTGCGACTCCGGCAAGAGCAGCAACGACGACGCCGATCAGTCGGTGCCCTCGCTGGACACCGTCCAGGATGTGGGCATGGACGCCGCTCCCCCGGCAGACACCATCGAAATCGACTCCCTCGACGCAACCGTGGACGTCGATGTCCCGCCCGTCTGGCCCCCACGCGAGCTGCTCATCGAGTTCACGCGCCCCGGGAAGGGTGAGCCGATCTCAGACGATGAGGTCACCCAGTTCACCAAGGACATCATGGGGCTCATGAAGGACATCGACTGGGGTCGCTGGATCATGCGGAACAGCACCGGGGTCGACCCATCATCAGGGCAGGAGGACTTCCTGGCCTGGTACAACGACGTCCTCGCTACCAAGGAGGGGGACATCGTGACCTTCAAGCAGAAGGGCGGCGACCACAACATGTGGATCCCCGGCTCCAAGATCCTCTCCCAGGCGATGAACGGCTGCACCCTCACCGGCGACTGGGCCACCTGCAAGGTCGCAGAGCAGTACTGCAGGGGCCTCACCGCGTCGGTGAAGGGCTTCGTCTGGGGCGAGAATGACCCCGCACCCTACCTCATGGCCCGTGCAATCTTCCCCAACGACAACACCGCGGTCCTCGACGCTGAGACGTGGCAAGACGACGGCCGCACCAAGGTTATGGAGTTCCACGAGGCCTACAAGGACGAGATCGGCTGGAACGCGCAGACCTTCTCGTGGCCCGAGAACCCCACCTGGGGTGACATCTGGATCACCAACATGCGCTCAAAAGATGACGTCTGCGCGATCACCCGCACCACGCTCTTCCTGCACTACGTGGTCGAGGACGCG
>CAZNWW010000065.1:0-11577 GCA_964576155.1 uncultured Myxococcales bacterium
CAACCCGGGCGCGCCGGTGGTGATGAGCGAGCAGTACATGGTCGGTCCCGTGGAGATCGGCCTGGACTACGCCAAGTCTGGCGAGCAGCTCGTCGCGGCCCTCAGCATCGATAGCGGGAACGCTGGTCGATTCCATGACAGCGTCGGTCTCTGGATCATATTTTCCGGCGCTCTGATCTTCCTGGTGGGCGTGGTCCTCATGATCTGGATGACTCGCGTGTCCCGGCTGCCCTACGAGGAGATCGACGCCGCGGTTCACGAGATCATCTCCGGGAACCTGGACCACCAGATCCCGTTCCAGTTCCGGGAGGAGTTGCCCAACAGCCTCGGCCAGTCCCTGGCCGTGATGCGCGCCGTGCTCCTTGGGGAACCCCTCCCCGAGGACAAGGAGGCGGACGAGTCCTGGGCCGCCGGCCTCGTGGTGGTGGGCGGCGACGACCCCGACGAAGTCGACGAGGAGACCAGAGAGGGCCTCCAGGGCGAGGCCGAGACCGTCAAGGAGAAGGACTTGAAGGAGTCCCGCACCGAGTACTACCAGCGGGTCTACAAGGAGTTCCTGGCCGCCAAGCGGAAGCTCGGCGACGACATCTCCGCCATCACCTTCGCCAGCTTCGTGGATCGGTTGATCCGCACCGAGAAAGGCCTCAAAGAGCGCTTCGAATGCAAGTCCGTACGGTTCCGGGTGGAGCTCAAGAACAAGCAGGTCGCGCTCATTCCCCTCCGTATCGAAGAATAGTCACCAGACCCAAATACTTGTTCAGCTCTACATGCCTGATGACGTCGGGGGCTCGTCGTCGATGTCTTCGAGGTATGCGATGGTGACGCCGTCGCCGCCTTCGTTGCGGCGGCCGGGGCGGTGCCGGACAACGTGGGAAGATCCGTCCAGGGCCTTGCGGACCCCGGTGCGCATGGCGCCGGTGCCGTGGCCATGAATGATCCGAATGGTCTGGCGGTCGTCCAGAAGCGCGTCGTCCAGGGTCTTTGCCAAGCGGTCCAGGCCCTCGTCTACCCGCGCTCCTCGAAGGTCGAGCTCCGCCGGTGATCCGACAGGGCCGGGACGCTCTTCGCGGGTGCCCCGGCGCACTGCGGCCACCCGCTTCGGGGCCGCGCCCGTGTCCTTGGCCAGCTCCGTTCGAGCTGCGCGGAGGGTCATGGTGCCGAAGCGGACCTTGTAGCGTCCCTGGTCGTCCGGCCCGTCCACCACCTCGACGCGGCGCTTCAGGGTGGTGAGGAAGACCGCGTCGCCGGCGGAGAGGACTGCTTCGTCCTCGAGAGGGAGGGCTTCACCCTTCACCTGCGCGGTCAGGGCGTTGGCCTTGTCCTCGAGCTCCTTGTGTACCTCCTGGATCCGCCGCCTTCGCTCCTCCACGAGGCCCTGGCGCACGGGCCCCTTCTGGAGGGACGCCACGATCCGGCCGACCTCTCTGAGGGCCTCGCCGACCTCCGCCGTGGCCTCCGTGACCCGGGCGGCGATGACCTTCTCGGCCTCCTTCTCGATGCGTACCTCGGCCGCTTCGTGGAGGTTGCGGGCAGCGGTCGCGGCGCTCCGGGCCTCCTCGGCTTCCTTGTGCATGGCGGCCAGATCGTCCTGCTGTTCCTGGATCTGCGAGAGGCCCTTCTGGAGGAGATCCTCCTCCCCGGAGAGGAAATCCCTGGCCCGGGCCAGGACCCCGGTGCGGATGCCGAGGCCCTCGGCCACCTCCAGGGGGCTCGACACCCCGGGGAGGCCCACCGCGAACCGGTAGGTGGGGCGATGGGTCTCGGCATCCAACCCCACCGCGCCGTTGACGAACCGCGGATCCGTGAGCCCGAGGGCCTTGAGCTTCTGGTAGTGGGTGGTCACCAGCACCGGGCATCCCCGGTCCGCAAGCTCCAGGAGGAAGCCCGCCGCGAGGGCGGCGCCCTGATCCGGCTCGGTGCCCGTGACGATCTCGTCGATGAGGATCAGGTCTCCGGGCGCGGCCTCTTCGGTGACGCGGTGCAGCTCCGAGAGATGCCCGGTGAAGGTGGAGAGGTGTTCATCCAGATCCTGGAGATCTCCGAGGACCACGGAGAGGGCCGAAGTCACGGGCAGACGGCTGTCCCCGGACGCGGGGATCGGGATCCCCGTCGCGGCCAGGAGGACGCAATGCCCCACCGTGGACAGGAGCACAGACTTGCCCCCCGCGTTGGGGCCTGAGATCACCAGGACCCGGCCAGGGTCCTCCAGGTCCAGATCGTTCGGGACTACATCCCCGCACGCCAGCAGGAGGAGGGGATGCCGCGCTCCCCGCAGGTGGATGCCGCCGTCGTCGGACAGCGCCGGCACCTCGCCGTTCCAGGATGCGGCCAGCAACGCGCGGGCGTTGAAGCCATCGATGCTCACGGCCGCGTCCACGCCCTCCCGGATGGCGTCCGCCGCCCGGGCGACCCGCAGCGAGGCCTCGGCCAGGAGGGCCCGCTCGAGCTGGAGGATCTCCTCCTGGAGGAGCTTCAGGCGGTTGTTCATCTCCACCAGGGCCTGGGGCTCGATGAACACCGTCGCCGCGGTGTTGCTCACCCCGTGGACGATGCCCTCCACCAGGGATCGTCGCTCTGCGCGCACGGGGAGCACGTAGCGGTCCTCCCGCAGGGTGAACCAGGGCTCCTGGAGGATCTCCTCCAGGTCCTGATCCTTGGTCATGCGGTCGATGCGGTCCCTGAGCCCCTGGTGCAAGGCTGCGGCCCGGCTCCGCAGCTCCGCCAGCTCCGGGGAGGCCTCGTCACGGATCCGACCGTCGGGCTCGCAGAGATCGTTGATCGCAGCCGCTACACCCCCGAGGTCCGGGAGGCGGTCGAAGAGGTCCTCGAGGGGCCCCAGCTCCTCCCGTCGGGGGGCGTGGAAGCGTCTCAGGCGCCCCACCACGGCGCAAACATCGGCGACGGATACCAGCTCTGCGCCGTCGAGGGTTCCCCCTCGGTCGGCCCGGTCCAGGAGCGACGCGGGGCTCCTGAGTCCCTCCAGCGGGAGGGCCTCTCCCCGGTCTGCCAGGGCCTGGAGCGCGGCTGTACGGGCCAGCGCGTCCCGGATCTCTGCTCCGTCGGCCAGGAGGGGTGCGGCCCCCAGGTGCCCCCGGGCCTCCTCCGAGGCCGCGCGAGCAGCCAGGGCCAAGCGGATCCGTGGAAAGCCCAGGCGCAAGAGGGTTCTTTCGGCTACGTGCATGGTCTTCATCGGGTCCGCCACTCGTCGTCAACAGGCTCGAGGGGATGGGGGAGTCTCCAGAGGCGTGCGGTCTTTTTCAGTGGGAGGAACACCAGGCGCTCCCAGCCGACGCGACGTCCCCCCTCCGCGTCCCAGGCCCCCACCACCGCCAGGAGGATCCGACCCTCTCCCAGGAGGGCGACCTCCCGCAGCGCATCAGCGCCAAGGTCTGCAGGGCCATTGGTGCCTGCCACGGGCTCGGGGAGGATCCGGGCCAGGCGCCGTTCGGGGCCCTTGGGACCCTTGCGAATGAAGAGCTCGGTTCGCCGCCGGCCCGGGACCAGCCAGACCTCGGCGCGCTCTCCGGCCCAGGTGAAGGAGAAGGACGCGGTCCCCTCGGTCCGGAGGTCCCGGCGGCGGGTTACCGGCGTGAATCCCTTGCCCTCGGCCTTCTCCAGGGCCTTCACCAGGGCCCGATCCTCCAGGGCCCGGAACAGCTCCCAGTCCCCCGCCTTGACCAGGCGGGTGGCCTTGTCGCCCTTCAGGAGCGGCGTACGCCGCCGCTCCCGGTTGTCCGGGTAGTCCACGATGAGAAGGGTGCGGCGGTCGAAGCCTCGCTGCATGTCCAGGGCGGTCTCGAGGACCAGGGCCTGCCCTGTCCGTCCCCCCTTGGAGGCTAGAATCGTCCGTACCTGTCCGGCCGCCGGCGCGACAATCGCGAGGGTGAGGGCGAAAACAAGGGCCGGCAGTCGGGTGTTCATCGGACGGCGGCGGGGCCGTCCAGGAGCTGCGTGGGGTCGTCCACGTTCAGGCGGTGTCCCTTGCAGCCCCGCTGGGTGCAGAAGTCCACGCTGCCGCCTTCCGTCAAGGCCAGCTCCGCCATGGGGGCCTCGCAGATCTCGCAGTTGTCCCCGGCCACCAGGGATTCGGCGCAATGGGGGCAGCGGAAGCGGGTGATCTCGTCTCGTGAGACGGGGGCCCCCGTCTCGTAGCGGAAGCTGCCGTAGAGGCAACTCAGGAAGAGCACGTCCTCGCCCCCCCGGGTGCCCAGGAGGATTCGGATCGAGGCCTGCCCGTCGATGGTGTGCGACGGGTCCATGAGGCTCTCGTCGCAACGTCCGCACTGGACCCGAAGAGGGATCAAGCGTAGTCCTCCCGATTAGCGAACTCGGAGACCACCTGGAGGGAGTCCATCACGTGGGAGCGTTGGCAGCCGTAGACATCGCAGAGCATGATCTGCTCACTGTCCTGGTGGTCCTTACGCAGGTGGAGGGAGTGGAGGTCCCCGCCGGAGGGACAGCCACACTTCGCCTGCACCGGAAGCTCCGCCTCGCAGACCGGACAGGTGAGGCGGCACTTGGTGCCCTTCGGGACGTCCTTGTTCATTCCGACGATCCGGGCGTCGCCGTGGAAGGGGCTCAGGACGACCTGGCCGCTCCAGTTCGCCGCGGAGACCTGGACCGAGATCCCTTTATGTCCTGAGAAGAGGACGTCATCCCGGAAGACCAGGTCATGCGCGGCCGGGCAGAAGGCCTGGGTGACCAGAATAGCGATACCACCCGGGAGCGCGGGCATGTCGTCGATGGTGTCCTCGCCGGATCCCGGCTGGTCATCGTGTCCGCGGTCGTTCATCTTGTCGCCTCCTGGTTGCTCCGGCACCATTATAGGGTCGCCTCGCCCCCGCGCAAGCGATTGAGGCGCCCCGCCTCGCCTTCAGTCGTCTCCCCTCGTCGTTACCCCCGCACCCCACCACGGCTGTCCCTGGGACGCGGGGAGGACCACCGAGGTAGCGCCCGAGTCGATGTCCATCTCGACGATAGCGCCGCTGGCGTCGAACGCGTAGACGTGGGAGCCGGCGCCCGCGAGGCCGAAGACGCTGGAGTAGGTCCCGATGGGGCCCAGGTCGTCGATGACCTGGCCGGTGACCGCGTCCACCCTCACCAGATGATCCGGAGCGCTCCCCGGCGCGTTCACCGACGCAAAGGTGCCGAGGCCCTTCACGGAGAACGCGTCCCCACTGGAGGTGTAGCCGCCCCCGTAGCTGCCGATCTGGGTGACCGTCGCCAGGAGGAGCCCCGGGTCCACCTCGACCTTGTTCCAGCCCCCGTTGTTCGCTATGACGATCAGGGCCTCCTTGTCCGGCAACACCGTGCCCACGGGGACAATGGTGAATGCGTTGAAGGACGTGGGAAGCGTAGCGAGCTGTAGACATTCCACGGTGATTGCGGAGCAACGGTAGAGGCAGCCGAAGGTGGTGCCGTAGAGCCTCCCGTCGTAGTCGATAGCGACGTCGGTCATCTGGTGGCTGCACCCGTCCGACGGCCAAGAGAAGGCCCCCAGCGTGACCACGGTGAGGGTCTCCGGGTCGAAGGTGTACAGGGTCGAGGAGGTGTGCGCGTAGATCAAGTCCTGGGCGCAGAGCCCGGGCCAATTCGGGTCGAAGGGCTCCTCGTCTGCGAAGTCCAGGATCCCGTCCTCGTCGTCGTCGTCATCGCACGCGTCCCCTTCCCCGTCGCCGTCGAAGTCCTCCTGCTGCGGGTTGGGATCCGACGGGCAGTTGTCGTCGGGGTTGGGGAGGCCGTCGCCGTCGAAGTCCACCGGCGGCGGGGGATCGATGTCCTCGGGAGGGGGGGTGTCCTCGGGAGTCGGGGTGTCTTTCGGGATTGGGGTGTCGGCGACGTCAACGTCCACGGCGAAAGCCTGCCCTGAGTCAGTCGAAGGGTCCACGGCAACGTCCACGGCAACGTCCACGGCGACGTCCACGGCGACGTCCACGGTGACGTCCACGGCGACGTCCACGGTGACGTCCACGGCGACGGGGAGGTCTGCAGGGATCGCGGCGTCTTGGGCATCGGGAGAGGTGGCCGGGGGGGCGCTGCATGCGGTGAGGAGCAGCAGCAGCGCAACGCGGGCGATCATGGCGGCCTCCGGGGTTGGTCTTCTGGTTGTTACGATCCTCTTCACGACCGACGCTGTCAAGCCGATGGGTGTCCGGCGAGGGTGGCTGTGCTATCGTAATCTGGACCAGAGTTCTGCGTGGAGGGCTCATGCGGACCGCGGCGATGGTGGGACTGGTTTTCATCGGTATCGGGGTGGGCCTCGGTGCGGGCTATACGCTGTGGGGCGGCTCGGAAGCGCCAACCCACGCGTGTCCGGAGAGGGCCGCCCCCGACTCGGCTTCGGTCTCACCTCAGGGAGACGCGGACGTGCCCCGGGCCGTCCCGGCTCCTGCTGAGGACGCAGCCCGCGTGGCTCCCGCCCCCCGCGTGGCTCCTCCCGCCGGCCGGCTGGCGCCCGCTACAGTGTCCCGCCCCGGCGAGCCCCCGCCTTGCCCCGTGTGCCCCGCTGCAGCGACGGGCGGTGTGTCTCGCGATGAGCTCGTCCAGGCACTCCGGGAGGACAACGCACGGCTCCGCGCCAGCGTCGCAGATGCGCAGGAGCGTCTCCGGAAGACGGGCCCCCAGCGCCGATACCTCGAACCCAGCGTGCAGGGCCGCCGCCGCCTCGCAGCTGAGGAGGACAACCTCCTGCTGGAGGTCCCCTCCTGGAGGGACGACATTGCGCTGCGCGACGAGATGGCGGAGCGCCTCACCCTCGGGGCGGGGGAGCGAACCGAGATGGAGGAGCTCTACCGGGACTTCCGACGGACCCTCCATGGCGACCTCAGGGAGCTCCTCTCGGAGATGACCGGTGATCCCGGAGCCGGGGAGAACGCAACCATCGACAGCATGATCCACGACATCATACAGCTCTCACCGCAGGATCCTTGCCGGGAGCAGATGCGGGCGATCGCCGAGGCGCTGGTCGCGGGCACGCCTCTCACCCGGCCCGACTCGGACGCGCCGATCTGCGAGATGTTGATCCTGTCCTTGTTCGCGGCGGTGGACGGTCTGGACGCGGAGATCCGGGGGGCCCTCGGAGACGATGCCGCAGCCGTGCTCTGGGGGAACACGAGCAGCTTCGAGTTCGGCCCCCTCGGCGGGGAAGGGGGCCAGGGCCCCTAGGTGACAGGTCGGCTGCGGGACGGTAGAATCACGTCCGTCTGGAATCCATGGAGTACACATGCGATATCTTGTAGCGGTCTTCGGCATCCTGGCCCTGGCGGCCTGCGGCGGCGGCGAAGATGGCGGGACTGGCGGCGGTGACACCGCCGCCGAACTCAGCGGCGATGGCGCCGGGCCGATCTGCATCCCCGGAGAGCTGCGATGTGACGGAGTCGCTATCCAGGAGTGCGACGAAGACGGCGGGGCCTGGGTCCACATGGAGACTTGCCAGGATCTGGATCCCTGTCGCCAGGGCGGGCGCTGCGAGGCCGGCGCCTGTGTTCCCAGGCTCCCCCTCGTGTGCGAAGACGACGACCCCTGCACGATTGGCGCCTGCGATCCCTTCAGCGGGGCGTGCGCTTTCCTGCCGGTCGCAGGCGCGGTCGACTGCTGCAGCGGGCCGGCGGACTGCGACGACGGCGATCCCTGCACCGATGACAGCTGTGAGGACGGCGCGTGCGGCCATGAGGCAGAGCTCTGCGCGATCCATCTCCACGAGCTTGGTGAAAAAGGGAGCGGACCGGGGCAGCTGAAAAACCCCAAGGCCCTCGCGGTCACCGCGGATGGACTCCTGGCCATAGCGGACGCGGGCAACAACCGGGTGCTCCTCCAGACCCGCACCTGGGAGACCGTGGCCGAGATCACCGAGGCCCATGGGATGGCCCTCTCCGCGCCCGGCGGCGTGGCAGCCTCGCCCGATGGCCGGATCCTGGTCGCTGACACGGGAAACGACCGCCTGATCTGGCTGGCCGCGGACGGGACCGTCCAGGAGCAATGGCCTCCCCCGAACTTCACCTCACAGATTTTCTTCGCGCCGGTGGACGCCGCCTTCGGTGAGGAGGAGGGAGAGGTCAGGATCTACGTGGCCGACGGGCCCGGTGGGGGCTTCGACGAGGGTAACCGCCTGCTGAAGATGAACCCCAAGGGCCAGGTGATAGCGGTGCAAGGCAAGACCGGGTCGGGCCAGGCCAACTTCGACAACCCGTCTGGGATCGTCCGCACCCCCGAGGGCACCCTCATGGTGGCGGATCGGGCGAACGATCGGGTGCAAGTCCTCGATACGGACTTCACCCGGGCCTACATCTCGGAGTTCGGCTCCAGCGGGTCCGCGGACGGGGAGCTCTCCGGGCCTTCGGATCTGGTTATCGATGAGTTTGGCCAGATCCTCGTGGTGGACACCGGGAACGCCCGGATCCAGGTCTACGGTGTCTGCTACCCGACTTGCCAGGGCAAGGAATGTGGCCCCGACGGCTGCGGAGGAGAATGCGGCGGCTGCCCCTCCTTCGGTGAGTGCATGGACGACTTCTCCTGCGACGGCTGGGTCGGTGAGGCCGGCGAAGGATGCACCGACAAGGGCGGCACCGGCGAGGCAGGTTGCAACGGCTGCGCCGCCGAGGCCTGCATCTGCCAGGGGGTCGATCCCATCGATCCCGACGCGAGCGGATACTACGAGCCCGGCGTGGGCGATCCCTACTGCTGCGAGGCGGAGTGGGACGGTGTCTGCGTGGCGGAGAGCATGCTGGTCTGTGGCTACTCCTGCCCGGCCCCCGAGGCAGGGCCCATGGACCCGGTGATCGGCTACGCCTACCAGTGGAGCGACGCGGGGACGGGGCCCCTCGTTGCGCCCGTGTCCATCGACCGGGACGCGGACGGTCACGTGTTCGTGCTCGACGCGGTGAAGGGACAAGTGCACGTTTACCGGTACCACGGCGAATAGCCCCGGCCCGAGATCCGAATTCACTTGCTACCCAGCGGGAGCCTGTGCTAGCTCTCGTCGAAAGGAAGAACCCTGACCAACCGATACATGGAGGGAAAGACATGACAGTATGGACAAAACGCTTCACCGGCCTGCTCGCTGCGATGGTGATCCTCGGCTTCGCCGTCACGGCCCAGGCTCAGACCAAGAAGATCCTCGCGGACATCGACACGCTCGGTAAGACTTTCCAGGAGGCCACGGACACTTTCTGGGAGGCCACGGAGATCTTACAGACCACGGTCTTCGCCTACGCGGAGGGGGACATCCCGATCTTGACCAAGAACTGGGCAGCGGTGAAAGACATTCGGGACTCCGCCGACAAAAAAATCAAGAAGCAGTTCAAACCGCTCCGCGGTGACTACCTCGTCGAGATGGAGAAGCGGGCAGCGTTCCTGGACGCGCTGGTAGGTGATCCGGCCAAGACCCTCGCCGTCAAGGGCAAGTTCACCACCGAGGACATCGACAAGCTGAAAAGCCTACCGGACCTCCTCAAGATCGTGGTGGACAAGGACACCGAGGCCGCGAAGCAGGCCACAGCGCTTCTGCCTCAGATGGCGCCGGCCATCAAGGAGATGACTTCCGCGATCGCCAAGAATCCGCTCAAAGCCAAGAAGTACAAGAAGCAGATGAAAAAGCTCAAGCGCGGCAAGAAGAAGCTCGTGGTCATCCCGCCCGAGAGTGGCCGTCAGGTCAAGGCCGCTAAGTCCATGACCAGCTCCGTTGCCCGGCTCCTCGAGAAGAAAGACTAGGCGCAAGCGCAAAGGTCGGTGCCGTCCGTCGGCGGGGCTTTGGTGGCCCCGCAGCGGCCCCTGCGTCGTCCCCCCTCACTCGACAGACAGATGTCTGCCTCCCTCGGGGAGATCGCCTGCGGCTCGACGCAGGGACCACTCCGGAACCACCACGCATCCACCGACGGATGGCTCCGACCTTTACGTTGCGCTGGGAATATCGACGAAGTGATACATGTGTTGAGGCACCCCTGTGTCTTTCCTCCCCTTTCAGAGCTCTCGATTGATCACATCTATGGGTTGTCAGGCCTTGGTAGCCCATCATCCACACTTCAACCAAACCCTCGCCAAGCCGCCATAGGCCCCACCCAGTGCGCACAGGATTCATCCTGTGGTGTCGACAACATTCATGTTGTCCCCGAAGCACCAGCAACAAGCCACAGCGCCTCCCCCAAGTCCACCGGCCCCGGGTACCGCGCCTCCGGATCCTCAGCCACGCCGCGCCGGATCACCGGCCGCAGCGCGGCCGGGATCCCTGCCGCTGTATTCACCAGAGTCTCGGCCGGGCCGAGGAGGAGGCGGGCGATGGTTGCGGCGGGGGTGGGGCCATGCCAAGGGAGGGTTCCGGTGAGGCTGTGCCAGAGGAGCACGGTGAGCATGTAGATGTCCCCTGGGGGGCCGGGCCGGGGCCCACCGGCGAGGGCCTCCGGGGGGAGGTACGCGGGGGTTCCTGCGAGATGCCCGGGATCGGTGAGGTCGATCTCGCCGGTCAGCCGGTGTGCGAGGCCCAGGTCCGCTAGAATAGCGCCGTCGGGGGAGAGGATGACGTTGCTTGGGGTAACGTCCCGGTGGGCGTGTCCCGCTGCGTGGAGCGCGGCGAGGGCGCTCGCCACCTGGCTGGTCATGAGGATGGCTTCGGTGAGGGGCAGGGGGCCGCGGTCCAGATGCGCTGCGAGGGTGTCGCCGGAAACCAGGGCCTCGACGACGTAGAGGTGGCCCCTGTGGTCGGGGCCGTGATCCAGGAGCTCGACCAGATGCGGGTGGCGCACAGCAGCGAGGGCCCTTAGCTCCCTGGCCGCCCGCTCCACGCCGTGGGTGTAGCGTTTGATCGCAACCCGTCGACCGTTCTGGAGGTCTTCGCCGGCGAAGACCTCTCCCTGGCCGCCTCGGCCCAGGGGCCCGAGGATGCGGTAACGTCCGCCGAGGATCTCGGTCATGGGGGGATCAGGCCCGGGCCCGCGCCGCGGCCCAGTCCCGGAGGGTGCCAACCACCATGGCGACGGCCACGTCGTTCATGCCGCCGCCGGGGATCACCACGTCCGCGTACCGTTTAGAGGGCTCCACGAAGGCGAGGTGCATGGGGCGTACCGTTCCCATGTACTGCTCCAGGACATCCTCGAGGGTGCGTCCCCGCTCCTGGATGTCGCGCATCAGGCGCCGGCTCAGGCGGATGTCGTCGTCCGCGTCCACGAAGAGCTTGATGTCCATGGCATCCCGGACCTCTTCATTGGTCAAGACGAGGATCCCCTCGACCAGGATGACGTCTGCCGGCCGGACCTCGGTGTGGCGGTCGGTTCGGGTATGGAGGGTGAAGGAGTAGTCGGGTTTTTTAATCGTCCCGCCGTCCCGGAGGCGGCGGATGTGTTCAGCGAAGAGGGGGAACTCGATCGAGTCGGGGTGGTCGAAGTTCTGGCCCCGTCGCTCATCCTTGGAGAGGTGACTCAGGTCCCGGTAGTAGGAGTCCTGATCCAGGTAGGCAACGTTGTCGCGGCCCAGGGCCTCGATGAGGCGGCGGCCCACGGTGCTCTTCCCGGAGCCCGTGCCACCTGCGACGCCTACCACCAGCCGTCGGGTCGTCGGAAAGATCATCGCGCCTCCATGGGGCGGCAG
>CAZNWW010000066.1:0-3692 GCA_964576155.1 uncultured Myxococcales bacterium
CGCCCCCGCCCCCCCCGCCCCCGCCCCCGCCACCGGCAACGGTGCCACTGACTTGTGCTACCCAATGCCCCAGCATCGGGACAATGTCCGCAGTTGGAACACTGCTCGGTGAGAGCAACGGTGCAAACTGACCCACTACCGAGGCGTTCATAAGGTTGAAAAAAACGGGGTAGTCTGCTAAGGTTCGATCTCCGAATAAGGGAGCCCTGAGTATGGGATCGGATGTCAGTCGGACTACTAGTGAAATCCCCGTGGACGAAGTCCTCGATCGCGTGGACTGGCTCCTCGAAGAGGGCGAGCCCGACAAGGCCCGCCGCCTCTGTCGCCGCGCCATCCGACGGCACGGCAAGGATGAGCGTCTCTGGATCGCCTACGGGGACTCCCTCTCCGAGGCCGGGCGTTTCCGCGAAGCCTTGAAGGCCTTCGAGCGGGGTGCAGACCTGGCACCTCGCTGGGCGTTGGCCCAGGCGAAGCGCTCCGAGGCCCTCCTCGAGGTTGGCCGCGTGGACGAGGCCGAGGCGGCCGTGAACGCAGCCCTGGAGTTGGATCGCGACGACGGGCACGGGTCCTTCGTGCAGGCCATGGTCTTCGAATTCCTGGGCCGGGACGACCTGGCCGACTTCTGGTACCGCCGGGCCGCCAACCTGGACGCAGACAACTACTTCCGTCCCCACCGAACCACCTGGGACCGCTTCCGTGTAGCGGCCAGCGAGGCTGTCTCCATGTTACCGCCCCAGGCGGTGCGGGCCCTCGAGGGTCGGCGGAAGCTCCGGGTGCGGGAGCTGCCCAGCAGGACCTCCCGGGGCTCGGAGAGCATCCTGCGGATGTGCGAGACCGTTCTGGGCGTCGACGGGGAGGGACCCCGAACCTACCTTTACAGGCGCAACATCGAGCGAGTCTGCCGGGATCAGTTCGACCTCGTCGAGCAGATCTACCTCACCCTCCTCAACGAGTACCGCACCTACCCATCCGCGCACTGAGTTCTATTTCCCGGTTCTGAAGATTACTGTTCTTACTTCGCCGGCCGCGAGGTCCACGAGGACGAGGTATCCCTTGTCCTCCCGGACACGGATGATGACCCCGTCTGCGGGCGTGAGCAATGTGGGTGGGGTGTTGTCGGCCCCCAGGTAGATCAACGGGAACCCTACGACGGCCTCAGTGTTGTGGTTCGAGAGGTTGACCTCCATGGTGGCGGGGTGCTCACGGATGGTCACATCCACCGCCTCCCGCGCCTCGACCCAGCGGACGATGTCCTGGAACGTGGCGATCCAGACCCGCTGGTGCTTCACCCAACGTAGAAAGCGTCCGATGGTCTCCACGTTGTCGTCGAGCCCCAGGTAATTGGTATGGAAGCTGAACGCAAAGAGGCCCCCCAGATCGAACATCCGCAGGGCCCAGAGCATGTACTGCTCGGTGTAGCCCGCTGCATCGTCGATCCCGTGCCGGACCGCAAAGTTGTAGTCATCCGGGACGATGCGCGCGAATTGCCAGATCGTGCGGTCCCCGATGACCCGCCTGATGGGCCAGGAGCGATCGTACTCGAGGTTCCCGTACACGAAGTCGAGCCCCTCGGCGGCCACCGCCTGCAGGGTCGCTGCGTCATACTCCTCCATAGGCGGGCGGAATCCATTCACTCGGCGGATGCCGAGATCGTGGAGCATCTCCACAGCCTCCCGGATCTCCATCTGCTGCTCATGCCCGGGGCGGCCCTTGAAGGTCTGGTGGTGCATACTGTGGGAGCCCACGTCACCGTTCTCGGCAAGAGCCTCGACCACGTATGGGTAGTCCTTGGCCAGATCCCCCAGAAGGAAGAATGAGCCTCGGATCGACTCCCGGTGGAACATGAGGGCGATGGCCTCGCCGGTTTCGAAGTTGGTCTCCACGTCGGCCGTGAGCACCGTCGCAGCTCGAAGGCCCAGGGGCCACCAGCCCACGTGGACGGAGGGCCGCCGCAAGAGCCAGCGCAGGAGCTGCACGGACAAGCGTCGCCCCGACGCTGCCTGGTTATTCACCTCGGTGATCGCCTCGGGCGGGGCGCCGAACCAGGCGACCCTGCCGCCTTCGGGTTCTGCGAGCGCGATGGCCGCGGAGGCCTCCATGGCTTTGGGCTCCCCGAGGAGCGGGGTCATGCCCCAATCTACCCAGTAGCCGGCGGGCTCCTTCATCTCAGCGGTCCAGACGACCCCGGGCCAGTCAACCTCGAAGCGGAGCGCTGGCTCCACCGCCGGGCCCATCGAGCTCCCCAGGCGCACAGAGAAGCTGGACGCGCCGACAGCCTTCGGATCGAATGGCCTGACCGCGTCGAGGCCAGTCAGGCGCGCCGCGGGCAGGTCGGTCCGCTCGACGCCGTCCGGGGTTATCAGTCCCGGCATGCCAACGAGCAGCACTGCGCCGCCGCCGGCCTGGAACCGCAGGATCGACTCAATCTGCCCGTCGGAGAGGATCGGCGCGCCGCTCACGATGAGGAGCGCTGCGTCTTTCACGCCCTTCTCGAGGGCCTCGTCGTCAACGATCCGGAGCGGAGCGCCGAGGCCGTCAGCGAGCTGGGTCCAGTACCGAATGCCGCGAGTGTGGTCGATCCCCGCCTCTTTGGAGGCCTCCAGATTGGTCTTGGACTCCACGATAGCGACGGTGCGGATCTCGTCAGCGCGCAGGTCTGACGAGGCAGAGAATGAGATGAAGAGCGAGATAAAGAAAGCGAACCTACACATGGATAGCCCCCAGCGGTGCCTACGGAGCAAGGATATCGCACCCGTCTCCTAACTCTAGAAACCGATCGTCCGAATGTCCATCTTCCGCTATGATCCGTTGAAGTAATCGATCTGATCAGCGTCTCAGCCCGCCGGAGTGAGGATGATGAAGTACGGAAGACCGATACCAGGACTCTCAGGCAAAGCGGCATGGGCCGTCACGATCTTCGCGCTGTTCGGTCTCGTCTACCTGGGGGCTGTAGGCGACGGCATGTCCTGGCCCAACCCCATGAAGGCCCTGGCCGAGGAGAAGGAGGAGGTCGAGATCGTCGAGGAGGAGGCCCTCGATGAGACCCTGGACGAGTTGACGGCGGAGCTGGCCGAGCTGGATGCCGAGCTCGAGGCCGAGCTGGCCGCAGCTTCCAAGGTGGCTCCGACCATCGAGCAGGACATGGACCCGAACGCGGGCTCTGCCCGGTTCCATGGCGTCGAGCCCCTCGATTGGCAGGAGTTGGAGCACCTCGTGCAGGTTCTCGGAGCTTTGCACGTCGGGGACAACACAGTTGCAGACGCTGGCGCAGTCGGCGGCACCATGGCCCTCCTCAGGGAGCTGGGCCGCGGGGCCGCGGCGGACGCGCTGGAGAAGATACCGCCGATTCAGGAGAACTGCCGCATGGGTACACCCCAGAAGTGCCGCAGGATGGGGCTCGACACCTTCTTTCAGAAGCTCGAGATGGTCCAGATGGGGCAGATCGCCCGGATCTCGGCCTTTGGCGACTCCCTGATCATGGGTGACCAGATCGTCGGCGCGCTGCGCCGGGGCCTCCAGAAGCAGTTCGGCAGCGGCGGCCCGGGCTTCTTCCTGCCTGCGAAGACCGCCCCCTGGTACTCGATCTCCGGCGCGGTTGTCTACGGGGACGACGGGTGGAAGATCAAGCGGGTGACCACCCCGACCATCAGCGACGGCCTCTACGGCTACGGTGCGCAGGCCTTCCTGTCGAA
>CAZNWW010000066.1:3702-11576 GCA_964576155.1 uncultured Myxococcales bacterium
GAGCCGGGTCGAGTGCGACTCCCGCTGCCCCTGGGATGACATCACTCAATATGAGATCTACTACCTGTCCCAGGCCGGCGGTGGGTCCTTCACCGTGGAGGCCGGCGGCGAGGCCGCCCTGGACGTAGCGACTACCGGTGCGCGCGCGACCTCCAACTGGTTCTCGGTGAAGACCGCGCCCGGCGACCTCGACGTCAAGATAACCACGGGTAAGGGCAACTTACGTCTCTTCGGAATCGTAGCCGAGAACGGCAAGAAGGGCATCGTCCTCGACTCCCTTGGGATCCTCGGCGCCACAGCAGGGGCCCTCAACCGCATCAACACAGAGCACCTCGCCGAGCAGGTCGGGCACCGCCCACCGGACCTGGTCATGCTGGTCTTCGGCACCAATAAATCCGAGGAGCACGGCATCAACATCGCCTCGTACAAATCCGGGTACAAGGAGCTCATCGAGTCCATGCGCAAGGGCAAGCCCGACCTGTCGATCCTGGTGATCTCACCGCCGGCCCGCGGGGTGAAGGGGAAGGGGGGCATCACGCTCCGCCCCAACATCGAGGCCCTGGTCAAGGCCCAGGGCGAGGTAGCCCGGGAGACGGGCTGCGCCTACTGGAGCGCGTTCGACGCGATGGGCGGCCCCGGCGGGCCGCAGGCGTGGTTCACCCACGATCCCAAGCTCCTCGGGGACGACCTGACCCACTTCACCCGCAAGGGCGCCATCTACATGGGCAAGATGATCCAGGCGTCCCTCCTCAGGTCCTTCATGGAGTACAAGAGGCGGTAGATGCGCTTCGTCACGGTCCTTTTTGTCGCTGCAGCACTGGCCGCGACCTTCGTGGGTTGCCCCTACGTGCCTGCAACGCCCCAGGAGGCGGCGTGGGCTGCGCTGCCCGGGTACCCGACCCTGGAGCCCGGTGCGCAGGACTCCCTGGTGCGGTTCCTCAGGCGCCTGACGGTCCTGGCCTCGGCCCCCGAGGGAACCCGGATCCGTGTAGCCCATTTCGGCGACTCCCACACCGCATCGGATCTGTGGACAGGCCGAATACGTGCCATGCTCCAGGCTAGATTTGGGGACGGCGGGCGCGGGTTCCTCATGTTCGGGAAGCCCTGGGATGGCTACTGGCCGGAGGGTGCGGAGACCGGGGCCTCCGAGGGCTGGACCGGGAGCAACGCGTTGCTGGCCGGGGTGGAGGGCATGGAGACCACTGGTGTCTTCGGCCTCGGCGGCGGCGCCCTGTGCACCGATCAGGCCGGTCCCTCGGCCTGGATCACCCTGTCGGATCCCCAGGGCTCGATTCTGGGCGAGGTCTTCTACCTGACCGGCCCGGACGGCGGCACCCTGGAGCTGACCATCGGGGACCAGGAGCCGATGATCATCTCGACCATGGCGGAGGCGCCTGCCCTGGGCGCGCGTTCCTGGCGCCTGGACGGGGATGGCTACAAGACCCTCAAGGTCAGCGCGGTCGGAGACGGCAGGGTCTGCGTCCTCGGGGCGACCATGGAGCGGCCCGGGACCGGGATCGTATACGACTCTCTCGGTCTCAACGGGGCCCGGCTGACCCACCTGTCCCGGTGGGACCCGTGGGTCGAGCCCATGCTGGCCCGCCGTGGCTACCAGCTCGTGGTGATCTCGTACGGCACCAACGAGGCCATTGATGAGTGGTTGGATCTCCAGACCTACGAGCGCGCCGCGGGAAGGGCCCTGCAGCGTCTCAGGGCCCTCACCCCGGATGCGGACTGTCTCCTGGTGGGGCCGCCTCCGTCCGGGACCGACGGCAGCCAGCCGCCTCTCTTCCAGGAGCGCCTGCTGCCCCTCGTTGTGCTCCAGAAGGAGCTGGCCCGACGGCACGGCTGTGCGTACTTCGACACCCTGGCCTGGACCGGGGGCCCCGCGGTATTCCAGGACTGGACCGATGACCCCGCAGGGGTCCTTGGCCAGCTCGACGAGCGCCTCGATCTGGCCACGGCCCGTTCTCTGCGCCAACGCCACGAACCCACGGCGCTGTACCAGGCAGACCTGACCCATCTCACGATGGAGGGGTACCAGCTCCTCGGCGACCTGGTCGCGGACGCGCTGCTGCGTGCCTGGGCCGCTCACCTGCGAGGCGCCGCGATGGATGCGCTCCGCTCGCTGCTGGGGAGGTAGGGACCCGTGGTTTTCTCCACCGGGGAGTTCGCGGTCTTCTTCGTCCTGGTCTTCTTCCTGACCTGGGCTCTCTCGGACCGGGTGCGGGCCCGCAACGTGTTCCTGGGTGCGGCGAGCCTGTTCTTCTACGCCTGCTGGAGCCCGCTCTATCTCACCTTGATCCTCTTCTCCGTGGCCTCGAACTTCTACGCGACCCGCCTCATGCATCCCGCAAAGGGGCGACGTCGCAAGCTGTGGCTCTGGGTCGGGG
This sequence comes from uncultured Myxococcales bacterium, assembly GCA_964576155.1. Taxonomy (GTDB): domain Bacteria; phylum Myxococcota_A; class UBA9042; order CAIXZC01; family CAIXZC01; genus CAZNWW01. The sequence continues at coordinate 6,096 of CAZNWW010000066.1, forward strand.
TGGCCTCCAACCTGGGGATCCTCTTCGCCTACAAGTACCTGGGCTTTGCGACGGGCTCACTTCAGCTGCTCTTCGAGGCCATGGAGCTGGGTATCCAGGTGCCTTACCTCAAGCTCCTCCTGCCCGTGGGGATCTCGTTCTACACGTTCCAGAGCATGAGCTACACCGTGGACGTGTACTACCGGCGTCTGGAGCCCACGAAGAGCCTCATCGAGTTCGGCACCTTCGTGTCGTTCTTCCCGCAGCTGGTGGCCGGGCCCATTGTCCGGGCCAAGGACTTCCTGCCACAGCTCAGGGCGAAGTCCACCCTCACCGACGCGCAGGCCGGGGAGGCGATCCACCGGATCCTGGTGGGTCTCGTGAAGAAGGTCGCGATCTCGGACTTCCTCGCGATCAACATGGTGGATCGGGTCTTCGAGAACCCGGCGATGTACTCCTCGGTTGAGGTCCTGGTCGCGGTCTACGCCTACTCGCTCCAGATATATTGCGACTTCTCCGGGTACAGCGACATCGCGATCGGGACGGCGCGGCTCCTGGGCTTCCACATCCCTGAGAACTTCGCCTTGCCCTATCGGGCCCGAAACCTCCGGGACTTCTGGCGGCGCTGGCATATCAGCCTCTCGACCTGGCTGAAGGATTACCTGTACAAGCCCCTGGGCGGCAGCCACGGCAGGTGGCGGTGGCTCACCTACCGAAACCTCTTCATCACCATGCTCCTGGGCGGGCTATGGCACGGCCCGGGATGGACCTGGGTGGCCTGGGGCGGCCTCCACGGGCTGGGGCTGGCCTGGGTGCGCTTCTTCGACGAGCGACGCAAGGCCAAAGGCGCCCCGTTGCCCACGGCAGGTTGGCGCAAGGCCGTAAGCATCTTCCTTACCTTCCACTTCGTCTGCGCGCTGTGGATCCTGTTCAGGGCAAAGACCTTTCCCAAGGCGATGGAGGTCTTCGAGGCCCTCGGTGAGCTCAGTTTCCAGACCCCGAATCTGCCCTGGACCGTCCTCGCCGCCATGGCTGCCGGCTACCTTGGGCACTTCCTGCCGGACATCGTCCCAAAGACCTCCATAAAGATCTTCCAGAGACTGCCTGCATTGGGTTGGGCGGTTGTGGCTGCGGGTGTGGTGTATTTCCTGACGCTGGTTGCATCATCGGACGTCGTGCCGTTCATCTACTTCCAGTTCTAGCCAGCGAGTCCAGGTGCGGTGCTTGACCTCGACCCGGTTGCCGAGTGTAATGCCAGGGGACTGGAGGACATGATATGCCAGAGAAGTTTATGCCCATGAAGGCGGTCCATGCGGACGGCGGGATCATTGTCCGAGGGACCGGGGCGCTCATCGATGGGGTGGGGGTTAGGGCGGCGCGGGTGATCCCCGACGAGCGGGGGCGGCTGGGTGAGATCATGCGCGCTGACGATCCCTGGTTCGAGCAGTTCGGCCAGACCTACTTCACGACGACTTTTCCGGGTGTGGTGAAGGCCTGGCATTACCACAAGAAGCAGACGGACCACTTCTACGTCATGAAGGGAACGGTCAAGGTAGCGCTGTGTGACGGCCGCGAGGGCTCGGCCACCAAGGACGTCCTCAACGTCCTCTACCTCGGCGAGCACAACCCCGGTCTCCTGCGGATCCCGCCGGGGATCTGGCACGGGTGGATGTGTACGAGTCGGGTGGAGGCGTACATCCTCAACGTGGTGTCCGAGATGTACGACTGCGCCAACCCCGACGAGTTCCGCATTCCCGCCCACGGTGACGAGATCCCATACGATTGGTCCCGCCAGGATGGATAGCTTGTGTGTAGTGAGCAATGCAGGCTAGGGTCCTCGTCCTCGGCGCCCGGGGGATGCTGGGCACCGACGTCATGGCCGCGCTGGTCGCCGCAGGCGTCCCCGCCCGCGGCCTCGACCTCCCCGACTTCGACATCACCGATGAAACCGCTCTCAGAGCCGTCATCCTGAGCGAGGCGCAGCCGAGTCGAAGGACCTCCCTGATAACCGCAGTGATCAACTGCGCCGCCTACACCGACGTCGAGCGCGCAGAGGACGAGGAGGCCCTGGCCCATCGTGTCAACGCGGACGCGGTGGGCGCGCTCGGTCGCATAGCGGCCGGCGCCGGAATCCATGTCGTCCACGTGAGCACCGACTTCGTCTTCGACGGCCGCAGGGACGGCGCCTACACCGAGGACGACCCGCCGAACCCGATCAGCGCCTACGGGCGCACCAAGCTGGCCGGCGAGCGTGCCCTCGCCGGGAGCGGCTGCAGCCACGCGATCATCCGCATCCAGTGGACCTATGGCCGCAGCGGCCGTCACTTCATCTCAAAGGTGGCGGATCTGGCCCGCAGCCGCGACCGCATCATGGTGGTGGACGACCAGCGGGGTGCGCCCACGGCTACGACCGACGTGGCCGCAGCGATCCTGGGCCTGCTCGACGCCCGTGCGGAGGGTCTGTACCACTTCGCAGCTGCGGGCGAGGCCACCCGCTTCGATGTCGCCCGGGTCATCGTCGACCACCTCGGGTTCTCAACGATCGTGGAGCCCTGCGCCTCGGACACCTTCCCGATGAAGGCCGGGCGTCCGGCCAACAGCCGCTTCGATTGCACCCACATCGAGGCTCTGCTGGGACGGTCCATCCGTCCCTGGCGTGAGGCTCTGATTGAGTACCTGGAGGAGGGAACATGAGGACGATCCTGGTCACCGGCGGCGCCGGCTTCATCGGCGCGAACTTCGTAAGGATGCTCTTGGACGAGGAGGACGACGTCCGGGTGGTGAACCTGGACAAGCTGACCTATGCAGGGAACCTGGGCAACCTCGTCAGCTACGATGACCATCCCCGGTACCGCTTCGTCCGTGGCGACATCTGCGACGCGGATCTGGTGGACCGGCTCCTGGGCGAGGAGGGCTGCGACGCCATCGTGAACTTCGCCGCGGAGAGCCACGTGGATCGCTCCCTGGTGGATCCGGGGACTTTCAGCAACACCAACGTCACCGGGACCATGATCCTCCTCAAGGCTGCGCTGGACCACAAGCTCGAGCGCTTCATGCAGGTCTCCACAGACGAGGTCTATGGCTCCCTCGGTGACACGGGCATGTTCACCGAGGCCTCCCAGATCCAACCCAACTCGCCGTACTCGGCCTCCAAGGCCGCGGCGGATCACCTGGTCCACGCTTTCGCACATACCTTCGGCCTGCGGGTCAACATCACCCGCTGCTCCAACAACTACGGGCCCTTCCAGTTCCCGGAGAAGCTGATCCCCTTGATGATCAACAACGCGCTCCAGGACAAACCGCTGCCGGTCTACGGCAACGGCATGCAGATCCGTGACTGGCTCTATGTCCTCGATCATTGCCGGGCGATCTGGATGGTCATGAACAATGCGGAGCCCGGCGCCATGTACAACGTGGGCGGGTGCAACGAGAAGGCGAACATCGAGGTCATCCGGGTGATCCTCGATGCCGTGGGCAAGGACGAATCCCTCATCACCTACGTCACCGACCGGCCCGGCCACGACCGTCGCTATGCAATCGACGCGTCCCACATCATGTCCGACCTCGGCTGGGCTCCCACGGTGACCTTCGAGGAGGGCATGAAGAAGACCATCGACTGGTACCTGGCCAACCGCGCCTGGCTGGATACGGTCACCTCCGGAGACTACCAGAAGTACTACGACGAGATGTACGCAAAGCGCTAGGAGGCCCTTGTGGGAGGGGCTTTCCAGCCCCGACTGTCCAGTCTGTTACTTCTGAAGGGTCTCGATGTAGGCCACCGGCCGAACCATCTGAAAACCATCCGCAGACGTACCGCTGCTGGATTGGAGCACTAAGATGAGCTCATTCACCCCGGCCTCCGGCACGACCTGCCAACCAAGCGCCAGCAAGCCGGCGACGTAGGGGATCGCCCAGCTGTATCCGCCTGCTCCCCAGTAGGTGTAGGAGGTCGTCGCCAGGTTCGCCGCAGAGGTGCGGAAGTCTCCCGGAGCGATGAGCCGGCTGCTGGGGATCCCCTTGTTCCGGAGCCATGGAGTGATGCTGTAATTCGACGGGTCGGAACGATCTTCGTGGGGCGGACACCCGCCCCAAGACACGCCGTCGAGGACGGGAGAGCCGGAGTACACCACTGCGATGCCGGCCTGGTTGGCGAGACGGACCGCCTCCTTGAATGCGTCGTGATCGGGGTCTTTGGCGCCCACGCCGTCGGAGATGGACACGACACGAATCCTCGCGCCCTCCTCGGTGGCCTCGTTGAACTCCACGATGCGACGCAGCGCCTTCACGTAGTAGTACGCGTTGCGGCCCTGGTCCGGGATGGCGAAGTACTCGATGGTCGCGCCGGGAGCCACGCCGGCGGTCTCTCCGGCCAGGAAGGTGGTGCATGCGGCGCCATGGAAGTGGTAACCCAGCCCCATATCTCCCTCGAAGACTTCGTGGTAGTGGAGCCGGCCACCCCACTCCTCGTGCTCCTGAAGGATCGGCTTGTCGATGAGCGCGACCACGACGCCCGCTCCTGTGATGCCCCGTTCGTGCAACGTCCGCACCCCGAGGCCGGGATCCCGACCCGTCTCGATCCATGCGGCCGGGTGGAAACCCTAGAGCTGCTTCAGGAATCTCGTCACCACATGGAGGCCTTCGCGGAGGTCGCCCGACGCGCAGGCGGGGCCAGCGGGAACTTTGTCCACGATTGTCATATCGCAGCCCTGATGCTGGAACACGAGGTGAGTACAATCGTAACCCGCGACACGCATTTTCGGCGCTTCGATCTCTTCAAGGTCCTCTCGCCGGGTGATGCTTCCGTTGAGTTCTTCGCTCACCAGGTGAAGCATCGGCAGTAATGAAGGGCCCGTCGTGCTTCGTTTCGCGTCCCTTTACTTTCCTCAGGCCAATTTATCTTGGCTGTAGATTTTGATTTGAGGACGGTCCGAAGGGTCCCCCCGTGCCGACCGGGTTGCTTGGCTTCGTGCCCGCGAGAGATGCCTGGGAACTTATCCCCGCCATTCACTACCCAGGCGGTGAGACTCCCGACCCGGTCACGGTGAGCTGGAAGGGCCTTCGGCTTCGGAAGACGCCGATCCACATTATGGGGAACCCCGGCAGGAAGCCCGAGTTTCAGTGGGTCCACCTGGCCCGGCGGCCCGACGCGCTCCACGTGGTGGCCGACCGAGCCTCTGAGAAGTTCCTCTTCTACGACGGCCTTCTGGAGTCGACAGCGCCGCTCGAGGTACGGATCGACGGGAACCAGGCCGTCATGACGAATCGGAGCGGCGGCGCGATCCATGACATCCTGGTGGTCCGCAGGAAAGGGAACCTGGCCTCTGTCACCTGGGTAACGGATCCGGGAGTCAGGTTGGTTGCGGACGAAGAGCTTCGGGTCGTTTTGACGGCCCTTACCGATATCAACGAAGGCAAGGACTTCGAGAAGCGGAGCAGCCGGGCCCTGGCAGAGCGAGTCGAGGCGGCAGGTCTGAACGACGACGAGGCTCGGTTTGCGATCGC
>CAZNWW010000067.1:0-11559 GCA_964576155.1 uncultured Myxococcales bacterium
CCTCAAGGTCGGCTTCAACTGCAACAACCGCTGTTTCTTCTGCGTCCAGGGGAACAAGCGCGACCTCTACGGCAACAAGTCCACCGACGAGGTCAAGGAGACCCTGCGCAGCGCGGTGCAGGACTCTGACTCCATCGTGTTCACCGGCGGCGAGGTCACGATCCGACCCGATTTCATCGAACTGGTTCGCTACGCGAAGAACCTCGGCTTCCGTCGGATCCAGATCCAGACCAACGGCCGGATGCTCGCCTATAAAAAATTCGCCGAGCGGACAGTGGCGGCGGGAGCCAACGAGTTCTCCCCTGCGGTCCACGGCCACACCGCGGAGCTCCACGACTACCTGACCCGCTGCGAGGGCAGCTTCAAGCAGAGCGTCCAGTCGATCAAGAACCTCAAGGAGCTGGGCCAGTACGTGATCACCAACTCAGTGATCACCCGGTCCAACTTCCGGCATCTTCCGGAGCTGGCCGCGCTCCTGATCCGCCTCGGCGTGGACCAGTACCAGTTCGCGTTCGTCCACGCGCTCGGCACTGCCCAGGAGAACTTCAGCCGGATCGTCCCCCGAATGGCCCTCATCGAGCCCTACGTGAAGCGTGGCGTCCAGCTCGGCGTCGACGCGGGCAGGCTCGTCTTCACCGAGGCGATCCCCTACTGCTTCATGGCCGGATACGAGGAGCACGTGGCGGAGCGCTTCATGCCCCGCACCAAGATCTTCGATGCGAAGAACGTGGTGGAGGATTACACCAAGTACCGGTGGACCGAGGGCAAGGGCAAGGGACCGCCCTGCGAGGGATGCACTTGGGACGAGGTCTGCGAGGGCCCCTGGAAGGACTACGTGGACGGCTACGGCTGGGACGAGTTCGTCCCCCGCACCGACGAGGTGACCATCACCCTCCCGGAGAGCCGGGGGAGGGGCTGCTGAGGCCATGGGCGACACCACCGTCGAGCTCAAGGAGTCCGCAGCGCAGGAGAAGCGGCAGTGGGTCCGACTCACGAAGCTCTGCAACAACCGCTGTACCTTCTGCTTGGACTCCGGCGCGCAGGACGGCACCATGGTGCCGTCGGAGGAGGTCCGCCGCCGGATCCTCGAGGGCAGCGAGGCTGGCGCCACCCGCCTGATCCTGAGCGGAGGGGAGCCCACGATCCACCCTGACTATCTCTCGTTCATCAAGGCTGGACGCCTGGCGGGCTACAGGTGGGTACAGACCATCTCCAACGGGCGGATGTTCTCTTATGGAAAGTTCGCAGCCCGGGCCCTGGACGCGGGCCTGGACGAGGCCACTTTTTCAATCCACGGCCACACCCCTGAACTCCACGACCGGCTCACCGGGGTCCCCGGGTCCTTTATACAGGCTCTCCAGGGCCTCAAGAACCTCCTCGGGCGCTGCGTCACCAACGTGGACGTGGTGCTGAACAAGCAAAACGTTCCCCATCTGCGTGAGATCCTCCTGTTCTTCATGGACATGGGGATCCACGAGTTCGACCTGCTCCACACCGTCCCCTTCGGTCTCGCCTGGTGCGAGAACCGGGACGAGCTGTTCTATGATCCAGCGGAGTTCTCGGCGGATCTCCGCCGCGCGTTCGAGCTCCGCCACAGGGACGGAATCTACATGTGGACCAACCGCCTCCCGGCCCGGTACCTCGAGGGCGCGGAGGACCTGATCCAGGACCCCAAGAAGATCCACGACGAGGTGCGCGGCCGCTGGGAGCATTTTCAGCATTGGATCGACACCGGGGATGCGCTCCCCTGTCGTGACGAGCGCTGTCCCTTCTGCTTCCTCGAGGGTTTTTGCAAGCGCCTCGAGGGTGTCGTCGATGTGCGCCTCGGCCGACGATCTTCCGAGGACGACGCGGTCCGGGTGCGGGCGGACGCAGCTCGCCGCTTCGACGGGAAGGTCTGGCCCGAGGATCTCGCCGTGCCTGGGGCGACCAGGCTGGAGCTCACCGCAGCCGAACCAGTGGACGCAGAGGCCTGGTTGGCGGGGTTCTCGGGCGACCTGGAGCATCTCACCCTGGCGGTGACGCCCTGGGCAACCGATCCGGGCCCCTGGGCCGGGCTCCTGGCCCGGGCAGACCTGGTGCGACTGGGCCCCGACGCCCCCGAGGAAGGCGCCAGGGAGATTCTGGCCGCCTGGCGAATGGCGCCTCGGAAGGGCCGGCTGGAGGTGCCTGCGCTCACCGCGCTGGGGGACGCGCTGTACGGGGGTGACGGGGACGAGGCCTTCTACGTCCCGGTGCGGGAGCGGCTCACGGACGCCATGGCCAGGGATATGGATCTGGACGGGGTTCGGGACCTGCGCCGGCGCACCGGACGCCCGGTGGAAGGCCTCCCGGCCTGTCTTGGCACCGGCGCCACCCCGCCTCGGTCGCTCATGGAGTTGGACCTCACCCTCCTGGACGAGGGCGGGCGGCTGGACATGATCCGCTATACGGACGACTATGTCGCGCGGTGGTACATGGTGAAGAGTCACCGGTGCGACGGCTGTCCGCTCACCGGGGAGTGCTCTGGGATCCACATCTCCGGTGCCCGTCGCTTCGGGCTCATGGCGCTCACCCCCGTCGAGGAGTGACATGGCGAATCTCGGCTACATCCAGGTCACCCGCGCCTGCAACCAGACTTGCATCTTCTGCTCCAACCCCGAGCTGGACCGCGAGGCCACCCTGGAGGACGCCAAAGCCCTGGTGGACGACTTCGTCGAGCGGGACTACGACGGGATCATCATAACCGGCGGGGAACCGACCCTCTTTCGCGAACTCGCCCCGCTCATCACCTATGCCAGGTCGAAGGGTCTGGGGGTGCGGATGATCACCAACGGACAGAAGACCAGCGACATGGATTTCCTGCGGCCCTTGTACGAAGCGGGTCTGCGCCACGTCCACCAGTCGGTCTACACCCACGACCCCGAGGTCCAGGCCCGGCTCACGGGCAAGGCCGACTCCCACGCGAATCTCAGCGCCAGCCTGGACAACTTCGGCGCGCTTGAGATGCAGGTGGACGTGAACATCACCATCCAGAAGCACAACGCCAACCACCTGGACCAGGTGGTGGTCTGGCTCCTGGAGCGGTGGCCCTTCATCCACCACGTGGTCTTCAACAACCTCGACCCCACCTCGGACCGGGTCGCCGAGAACAAGGACGTGGTGCACAAGCTCTCGGACATGGAGCCCTTCCTGTTTCGGGCCCTCTCGTACCTCGAGCGCAACGGCCGCACCTACCGGGTGGAGCGGGTGCCCCTCTGCTACATGACCGAGTTCGCCCACGCGTCCACGGAGACCAGGAAGATCGTCAAGGAGGAGGAGCGCATCGTGCACTTCCTCGACGAGAAGGGCATGGTGCGCCAGACGGACTGGGAGCACGGCAAGGCCGACGTCTGCGCGGGCTGCTCCCTCACGTCGATCTGCGCGGGGCTCTTCGAGATGGACAACTTCTACATGAGCAGCGAGCTCTATCCCCTCTTCGTCCCGAAGGAGCCCATCATCCGCCGCATCCTGAAAGGGAAATGAGGTCCACCCGATGATCGAGATCGGCGGCCTGTCATTTTGGATTGACGACCTGATGCTCCCCGTGGCCCTGGCCATCGCCGGGATCACCGGGTGGACCGATCTGAAGCCCATGGTGCCGCACCTCATGGGGCGGGTCCCTTACGAAAAAAGCCCCGGCGGCGGTCGGATCTCCAACCGGGTTCTCCTCATTGGTCTGGCCCTCGGCCTCGCGTGGCACCTCTTCGCGTGGGCCTGGCACGCAGGCGGGTTCGGGCTCTACTCCTTCGAGATGCTCCAGGCCAAGTCCATGCCCTACTGGTTCCACGTGGCCCTGAACACCGGGCTGTCGTTCCTCCTGGGTTTTCTGTTGTGGAGCCTGGGCCTATGGGCGGCAGGGGACGGAAAGTTGTTTGGCCTCCTCGCCATGCTCCTGCCCCTCGCGGTCTACCGCAACAACTACCTGAACTGGTTCCCGTCCTTCGTCCTCTTCTTCAACACCTTCATAGCCGTCTTTGCCATCCTGGTGGTGGAGTTCGCGGCGCGCATGGTCGTGCAGGTGAAGGAGGGCGGGCCGGGCTATCTCGGCAAGACCATGGAGAAGGCCGTAAAAGCTCTCTCGGAGAACAAGGCCAAGGTTCTGGGGATCATCGTCCTCTTCATGGCGATCTTCACCACGATCCGGATCCTGCGGCACTTCATGCGCGCGGCCATGGACATGGGCCTCGGGGACATCAACAAGACCATGGTCTATGTGATCCTCTTCCTGATCTTCAAGCCCCTCACCAAGCTGCTGCGGTACAAGCCCACGATCTGGGTGGCCCTCTCGATCGTCGTCGGCTACGTGGGCTGGGCCTTCTTCGTCGACCCGACCGGGGAGGCGAAACATCACCTGTGGGACATCGGCGCGCTCGCGCTCTCGATCATCATCTTCCGGTTCGCCTACGACGCCTATCTGAAGGCGACCGACGAACGCCTGATTCCCATCTCCGAGCTGAGGGTGAAGATGATCCTCTCCGATGAATCCGTGCGGAAGTTCAAGGAGCGCGGGGAGTTCCACAAGCGCTGGCTGAAGCCCCTGGAGCCCGACGGGCTCCGCCCGAAGCAGGTCGAGGCGATCCAGGATTGGTACGAAGAGAACGACCCCGAGGGCTCCGTCGGCATCTCCCGCACCCTCCCCTTCGCGCCGGCCCTCTTCTTCGGCACCCTCATCACCATCGTCGTTCGAGGGCTCCTCCTCGTCTTCTAGGGGCCTGGACCTCAGGGTTCCTGGCGCTGGACGGGGCGTTGAGGCCGCTGATGGGCCGGGGGACGTCCCGCTCTGCTCGCCGCACAGAAGTGCGACTCCCAACCCGGGACCGCTTCGCTCGCCCCCCGACCTCACCAGCGACCCCAACGCCTCCGCCAGGCGCGGCGTCACCCTTCGGCCCAGGCCCTGAACGCGTATTCGAAAATCCGGAGGGTCTGGAGCCGAATCGGAGAACATTGCCATCACTGGCGGAGTCGATAACTATGTCCCAGACGCGTTCCCCCCTCTATGTCGACCGTGTGGGGGTTGAACCTTCGGGGCACTCCGTCATAGACTATGCATGCCCAAGAACGAAGCGAGGTCGTCATGCGCATATGGAACGTCGTGGTCAGCCTGTTCGTCCTGGCCCTGGCCTGTGGCTGCAACACCACCGGCGGCGAGGCCGACACCACCGGCGGCGCGGACACGCCACGCTGGGGTTTCGACAGCATCTCCCCCGACGCAGAGGTCCCCGGCGAGGACCTCGCCGCGCCCGGCGACGCGCTCGAGGACGTGCCGTCCGTGGAGGACGTCCTCCACCCCCCGCAGGACATCGGCCCTGAAGCCCTCGACCCCACAGACACGGCGCCCTCGGAGGACACGCCACCGGCGGAGGACCTGCCGCCCCTTGAGGACGTCGGCCCCGCCAAGGACCTCGAACTCTGCCTCCAGGACGAAGACTGTGAGAGCCAGCTCTGCGGCTGGCATTTCGGTGATCTGGTCTGCCTCCCTGTCGTTACTGACGTCTGCGGGGAAGACCTCACGGCGGAGCTTGTCCAGCTCGATCCCGACTCCCAGGACCTCGTCCTCATGTGCGTGTCTCGCTACAGCCACCTCTGCCTGCCGTGCTGGTCCGACGAGAACTGCCAGGACGATCTGACCCAGAACCACGCCTGTGTGAAGCTGGGCAGCGTCGGCGGCTTCTGTGCGACGGTGGGTGCGGTCCCCGGCGCAGATCCCACCTGTCCTGACGGCTACATCGTCTCCAACACCCTGAAGAAGGTAGGCGAGGATCCCGCGGGGCCCCACGCAGGGATCGTCTCCGGCTGTGTGCCCCCCATGGGGATCTGTCCATGCACCGAGACCGCCGCGGACCTGGGCCTGGATACCTTCTGTTTCTCCGGCAGCGACGAACTGGGCTGGTGTACGGGCAAGCGGGTTTGCGCTGCGGACGGCCTCTCGGCCTGCGACGTGGGCCCGCCCTCGGACGAGGTCTGTGACGGCGTGGACAACGACTGCGACGGCGAGACCGACGAGGGCCTCTGCGACGACCTGGAAGTGTGCACCCAGGACCTCTGTGACGGCCAGGTAGGCTGTGTGTTCGAGCCCCTCACCGGGACCCCCTGCGACGACGCGGACCTGTGCACAACGGGCGACCAGTGCCAGGAGGGCCTCTGCGTCGGGATCCCCAACGAGTACGAGGATCTGGGCCCCTGCGCGGAGATCACCTGCGACCCGATCACCGGCGAAAAGACGACCTACCTGGATGGCCCTTGCGACGACGGGGACATCTGCACAACCGACGACCAATGTGTCCAGGGCGAGTGCGTGGGCGACTTCGACCCCCCGGGCCCGCCCCCCGAGGATCCCTGCATGGGCTGGACCTGCGACGGCGTGGGGGGGTGGCTCGTGGTGCCCCTCACCGGTGACGCCTGCGACGACGGGGAACCCTGCACCCTGGACGATGTTTGCGACGAGGGGGTCTGTGCACCTGGCGGACCCGACCCCTGCGACGACGTCAACACCTGCACCACGGACTCCTGCGAGGCCGGGATCGGCTGCGCGCATGCGCCGCTGCCGGACTGCTGCGGCAACGGCGTCATCGACCCCGGCGAGGAGTGCGACGACGGGAACCAGCAGGGAAGCGACGGCTGCGACCCGGCTTGCCAGCCGGTGGAGTGGGAGTGCGCCGACGGCGCGGACCTGGTGTCCGTGGCGCCCTCGGGGACCATGGTCTTGTGCGACGATCCCACGGACGCGACCTGCGAGGAGGATTTCGGGACCCTCTGCCCCCCCGGTTGGCACCTCTGCAGCCGGGAGGAGTTCAACGCACGCAACGAAGGCTGGACCCACCCCTACTCCTCGACCAAGGGCCTGGGGACCATCCACTGCCGGAACTCGGGCGGCGCGGGGCACTTCACCCTCTACTACGACAGCAACATAACCACCTTCGGCCAGGACTCGACCAACAACTGCGGCTACGGCTCCTCGCTGCAGGTCTGCCCGTCGACCTACGGCTGCAACGAGACGCAGCATTGGGCGCTCTGTTGCGAGCCGGGGGCGACCTGCGGCAACGGCGTCGTGGACAGCCCCGAGGAGACCTGCGACGACGGGAACGACAACGAGACCGACGACTGCTTCAAGAACTGCACGCCCCGCATGTGCCCTGAAGGTCCAGGGAGTTAGCGGGTCTCCAGGAGCCTGGCGAGGATTGCGGACATGCCTTCAGCGGGGGCCCCGCCGCCCTTGAGGTGCGCAGCTCCGACCGCGGCCAGGGCCTTCACCCGGCCTCGCTCCGACGGGATGCGGCCCACGACACCCAGCGCGGTGATCAGATCGCCCGCCGCGAGGCGCGCCAGCGCGATCTCCTGATACGCGTTGGAGCGCCAGAGAGGGAGCCGGGTGGAAGCAGCGAGGGCGAGGGCTTTCTCTGTCTCTCCGGCCTGTGCGCAGCCCCGGGCGGCGCTGGCGAGGGCCCCATCCCCCCAGAAGGGGGCATCGAAGGCACGGGCGCGGGCGTCCGCGTCCGCGCATTGTCCCGCTGCCCCAAGATCGGCCAGGATCTCCAGGCGCGCGTCCCCGAGGCCCGGCTTCTTCACCTCCTGGGCCACGTCCCACGCGGCGTTGAGGACCGCTACTGCCTCCGCCGTGTTTCCCCGCTCGGTCCAGGCGTCTGCCACGGAGACCAGGGCCAGGGCCCGGACCCCTGGTTTGTCGATCTCTCCGACCCGCCCCCTGGCCTCGGCCAGGAGCCTGCGGGCCCGCTCTTCGTCCTTCACCGCCGCCGCAATTCCGGCGAGGGCCTGGACCTGTCGGCGCCCCGGCGGTACCGCGGCCGCGGCCTCCTCCGCCCCGTCTATGTCACCGCCTCGGGCGCATGCCGCCGCGACCTTCGCCAGGACCCGCGGGTGGGGCGATCGTCTGGACGCGCCGCCTGAGAGGTCGATGGTCTTCGGATTGATCCCCGGCACCCCGAGGAGCTGGTCTGCTACGGCCCGCCCGGCGGCGCAGTCACCAGCCTCCGCGTGGGCCACCCCCACGGCCTGGAGCACCGAGGTGCGCCATGGGATGTCCTCGATCTCATGGAGGAGGGCCAGCGCGCCGTCAGGGTTTCCCCTGTCCAAGAGGGCCCGGGCGGTGCGTCCCATGGTCTTGCTCCTGGCCGCAGGATCCTTGATACGGGCGGCGAAGGCCCGCGCTGCGTCGATATCGCCGGCCTCCCCACGGACGGCGCCCATCTCCGAGAGGATGGCGTCGGGGCGGGGGACCTCCGCCGCGATGGTCTCGACCCGGTCCTCGTCTCCGAGCATGGCCCAGCCCTTGCCCATCTCGTAGCGGGCGCGGCTCCTGGTGGCCTTGGTCGGGATCCGATCCACTTCGGCGGAGAACCTGGCGAGGACGCGACGCGCCTCGTCGGGATGCCCCCCCTCGGCCCAGGCAGCGGCCACCGCAGCGGCCATCTCGACCCGCTCCCCGGGGTGCGCGCCTCGTCGGGCGAGGAGCTCCGCCACGACCAGCACCTCCAGGGTAGAGCGCTCCTGCAGCTCGAAGTCCACCAGGCGGGCCTGGAGGTCTTTTGACATGGCGTCGGCAGCGCGGGCGGCGCGGAGCCTGAACGACGTCCAGAGGCCGTCGTCTGCCTGGACAGAGGACGAGAGGAGTAGAGCTAGGATGACTATGATCGAGTAGCGCATTGGACCTCCGAGGTCGGAGAGAATGTAGATTTGGCGGGGGGAGTTGTCAACGGAGGGATCTCTGCACGGGGTCCACCCCCCTCCGTCGCGTACGGCGACACCTCCCCCAACAGGGGAGGAGGGTTTATACTTGCTCACCCGATTAATGGTTGCAGCAGTTTGACCGCAACATACGAAGTTGGTGCACGGAAAATTCCCTCCCCCCTTGTTGGGGGAGGTGCCCGACGGGCGGAGGGGGGAGGACCCCGTGCAGAGCCTTGACACTCAACGCCCCGGCAACGTACAAACGCCGAGTGAAAGCTGCGCCCACATTCCTTCTCATCGTCCTCTCCGTCGCCGCCTGCCGCGGCGACGCGCCAGCCCCGGCGCAGCCGGCCGGCCCAGCGCAGCGGGTCGTCGCCCTGGCGCCGAACCTGGCGGAGATCGTGGCCTACGCGGGCGGCGAATCGCGCCTCGTGGGGCGCACCCGCTTCACTGACCATCCGACGTCCTTGCTGGCTCTGCCGGACCTGGGCTCGGCCTTCGAGCCGGACCTGGAGGCCCTGGCGACCCTCCGTCCGGACCTCGTCCTCATGCTCGACGGTTGGCGAGGGGGCGCCATCGCGGGCGCCGTGGAGCGCCTCGGGGTATCGGTGCGCTACATGCGCGTCGAGACCGTGGAGGACGTCGCCGCTGCGGTGGAGGCCATGGGCGCTGCCCTGGATCTGCCCGGTGCGAAGGAGAAGGCCGCAGGGCTGCGTGAGGCCAGCGCAGCGCTGGCCGCTGCCCCCTCAATAGGGCAGCGGGTGCTCATGCTCAATGGCCGCAGGCCCCTGGTAGCCGCCGGTCCCGGATCCTGGGGAGACACGGTGATCCTCCTCTCGGGTGCGCGCAACGTCCTGGGGTCCGACTCGGTCCGCTACCCCACCTTGGATCACGAGACGATTATCGACCTGAACCCCGACACGGTGGTGGACACCTCGGGCTACGAAGGTGGTCCCGGCGCGGTGGACTGGTCTGATCTCCGCGGTGTCCCTGCGGTTCGTGCAGGGCGGGCATTGGCCCTCGGCGATCCCAGCCTCCTCCGCCCCGGACCGCGGTTCCCGGAGGCGGCAGCCCTCCTCCGGGAGGCCCTGACGGCGGGGAAAGCGCGGTGACCCCTGCAGCCACCAGGGCGGTTTGGATCGGCGCCCTCTCCGTCGCATCGATCCTGGTCTTCGGGCTCTACCTGGCCCTGGGCGGACGGACCGTCCTGCCCTGGGACCTGGCCACGGACCCGGCGGGTCGCTTCATGGTCTGGGAGGTTCGCCTGCCGCGGGCGTTGCTGGCGTATCTGACCGGCGGCATCCTGGCCCTGAGCGGCGCGGTGTTCCAGGCGGTCCTGCGCAATCCCCTGGCCGATCCCTACATCGTGGGGGTGTCCGGCGGTGCGGCGCTGGGCGCAACGGTGGCGCTGGCCCTGGGCCTCTCGGCCGCGCCCCTGGCGCTCCCCTTCGGTCTCGCGTTGGGCCCGGTCTTCCTGGCCTCCTTCGCCGGGGCATCCCTGGCGACGTTCCTCTTGTACTTCTTCGCATCCCGACGGGGCGCGCTGCGCACCACCCACCTCCTCCTCATGGGGGTGGTGTTCAACTTCTTCGCGTCGGCAATGATCATGGTGATCAAGACCCTGGTCTCTCCCACCAAGGCCCAGGAGATCCTCTTCTGGCTCATGGGTACCGTGTCCCACCCTCCGGGTCCCCCGTCGGCATTGGTCCTCCCGGGTGTACTGGTTTTAGGAGGGCTCACCCTCCTGTGGTCCCGTGCCCGCGCGCTCAACGCGCTGTCCCTGGGCAGCCGCTTTGCCTATGACGTGGGGGTGGATCCGGCGGGGATCCGCCGCCTGGCGTTCCTGGTCGGCTCTGCGCTGGTTGCGGTGGCGGTGTCCACTACGGGCTTCATCGGCTTCGTCGGCCTGGTGGTCCCCCATGCGCTGCGCCTCGGGGCCGGCCCGGACCACCGGCTCCTGATCCCAGCGTCTTTCCTGGGGGGCGGCGTGTTCCTCCTCCTGGCGGACCTCCTGGTGCGCTTCACGTTCCCCCTGTTCGGGACCCAGCTCCCCGTGGGAGCGCTCACTGCGCTGGTGGGCGGTCCCCTTTTCATCCTCCTGCTAAGTCGCGAAAGACAGGGAGGCTGAGATGTCGCAGCAGGCGTTGCTCATCGCGGACGGGATCCACTTCGGCTACGGCACCGCGCCGGTGCTCGAGGACCTCGACCTGGAGATGCGAGAGGGGGAGATCCTCGGGATCATCGGACCCAACGGCTGCGGGAAGAGCACCCTCCTGGGGATCCTCTCCGGCTACCTGCGTCCGGACCGGGGGATGGTCCTACTCGGGGGGCGCCCCGTGGGGGATTACCGACCGCGGGAGCGGGCCCGACGTCTGGGGCACGTCTCCCAGCGGCCCGAGGCGGGCTTTCCGTATCCGGTCCGGGAGCTGGTGGAGATGGGGCTGTACGCGCTGGAGGGTCCGCCTGGCGCCTCGGTGGACGAGGCCCTCGCGCTCATGGACCTCGCCGACCTCGCCGACCGGCCGATCACCCACCTCTCCGGGGGCGAGCTCCAGCGGGCCTGGCTGGCGCGGGTCTGGGCCTCGGATCCGGAGTGTCTGCTCCTGGACGAGCCCACCGCTGCCTTGGATCTGCGGCATCAGGTGCGAATCCTCGATGCGCTCCGCCGCCGAGTACGTGCCGGAAATCGGGGCGCGGTGGTGGTGCTCCACGACCTGAACCTGGCCGCGGGCTTCTGCGACCGCCTCCTCCTCATGGCTCGAGGCCGCACCGTGCGGTGCGGGCCGCCGCCGGAGGTTCTTCAATATTCCGTCTTGAAGGCTGTCTATGGAACAGAGATCTATATCGGCTTGC
>CAZNWW010000068.1:0-10331 GCA_964576155.1 uncultured Myxococcales bacterium
CTGTTCCGGGCCCTCTCCGTGAGCATCTCGGAGGTCTATGATCAGGAGCGACCGAGGAGCTTCCTGGGGGCACGGGTCGTGGCCGCGGTGGCGATCCTCACCACGGGGATCGTCGCCCTGGGTCTCCTGGTGCTGCGGGAGGCCCTCGGGGGGCTCATGGAGGGATACGGGATCCAATGGTACCTCCCCCTGGGGCCCGAGGAGACCCTGGTCACCATGGTGGAGTTCCTTGTGGTGGTGGCTGGCTTCGTGGTCACCGTCCGGGTGTCCACCCGCGGCCGCATGCGGAACCGGCCCCTCGTGGTGTCCGGTGTGCTGTTCTGGCTCTCCTGGACCTTCGCCGCGCAGCTCTTCGGTCTCTATCTGGAGCGGGTGCCGACCCTCTCCCGTGTCTACGGATCCCTGACCGTGGTCGCAGCGCTGCTGCTCTGGACCTACTACACCGCGGCGACGTTCCTCTTCTGTGTCTGCGTCGGCGCGGAGATCGGGGGTCACGGATCCGGGCGTGCACACGGTTGATTCTTGCTAACTTCATGTTCATCCCGGTAGAATCACCTCGACCGGTCTGTCCCCGTGACGCGGAGGATTCGTCATGCTGTCCCCCAAGTTCACCCTGATCACCCTGGCCCTCGTTGCCTTCGTCGCCTGCAACGCGGGGAGCCCGGGTCCGGGCATCGACACCGGACCGAGCGAGGGAGACAAGTGTGAAGATCCCGGCGATACCGCCTGCGGTGTCACCGCAGGCGGCGAGATCGCTGTTCTCCTGTGCGTGGCGGCCTCGGGTACGTGGGAGGCGAACGAGGTCTGCCCCGACGGCTGCTTTGGTGTGACCTGCGCAGCGGCAGACACGGCGTCACCGGGGGACGTGGGCGACGTCACGGAGCCCGGGGACATCCCCGACGTCCTCGATGTCCCCAATCTCCCCGACACGTCGGCGGAAGACACGGAACCCGAGATAGACGCCCCCTGCCAACCGGACTGCGAGGGCAAGGTCTGCGGCGGCGACGGTTGTCAGGGGACCTGCGGCAAGTGCCAAGGCGACGAGGTCTGCGTGGACGACGGCGCGACCTGTTGCGCCACGGACTGTGTGGGCAAGCATTGCGGCGACGACGGCTGCGGGGGTACCTGCGGCGAATGCGCCGACGGCGAGGAGTGCAACATCTTCTTCCAGTGCGGCCCCCCCTGCGTCCCGCAATGCGACGGCAAGGAATGTGGCCCGGACAACTGTGACGACTCCTGCGGCGACTGCCCGGAGGGCTTCGCCTGCGGCACCAACGGGCAATGCGATGTCTGCGTTCCTGACTGCGGGGACAAGGAATGTGGGGACAACGGCTGCGACGGGATCTGCGGCTCCTGCGCCCTGGACGAGAAATGCGAGGACGGGTTCTGCGTCCCCGCCTGCATCGCCTATTGCGTGAACAAGGACTGCGGGTATGACGGCTGCGACGGCTCCTGCGGCGACTGCGGCCCCGGCCAGGTGTGCACATTGAACGGCCAATGCGCCTACGTGTGTGAGACCGTCTGTGAGGACAAGGAATGCGGGCCCGACGGCTGCGGCGGTCAATGCGGCAAGTGTCCGGATTGGGCCGCGTGCACCCCCGAGGGCCTCTGCGACGCGTCCTGCGTGCCCGACTGTGTCGGAAAGACCTGCGGAGACGATGGGTGCGAGGGCTCCTGCGGTGACTGCGCGGCGGGCTTCGTCTGCACCCCCTTCGGCACGTGCACGGATCCCGTGGACGGCTGCGGCGGCGTCAGCGGGCAGAACTGGTGTGACGGCAATGACCTCCTGGTCTGCGACGCAGGGATTCTGCTGTTGGTCATCGACTGCCTCGAGGTGGGGAAGAACGCCATCTGCACCTGGCTGGACGGCGTGAGCATGTACGGCTGCCAGGAGTCCGGCGTCTGCGTCCCAGACTGCACGGACAAGGAATGCGGCGGAGACGGCTGCGGGGGCTCCTGCGGTGAATGCGGCCTCGGACAGACCTGTGACACGGGCGCCGGACTCTGTGAGGGCGAGGGCCCCTGCGGTCAGATCTCCTCCCAGGGCTGCTGCTCCGGCAACACGGTGGTCTACTGTGACGGGGGCCAACTCCAGTACATCAACTGCAACAACCAGACGGATCCCGAAAAGGCCTTCTGCGGATGGAACGATGCGCTGGGGTTCTACGACTGCACCCCGAGCGCGATCCAAGGCCCTGGGCTGCCTTACTACTGTCCCGGGGGCTGCGTGCCCGATTGCTTCCAGAAGCAATGCGGGGACGACGGCTGTGGGGGCTCATGCGGCGGCTGTCCGCCGGGCCTGGTCTGCGAGAGCAACCTCTGCCAGGCCGAAGGCGGCGGCTGCGGCCCCTACGAAGACGACCCCGTCTGTCAGCAGGACACCGTGATCTGGTGTGAGGGCGAGCAGATCGTGTTCATGGACTGCGGGGCCATCGGCCCCTACTACTACTGCGGCTGGAACCCGGATCTCTTCGTCCACTCCTGCATGGAGGAGGCCTGCGAGCCGGCCTGCGAGAACAAGGAGTGCGGCGACGACGGCTGCGGCTCGGTCTGCGGCTACTGCGCCGTACAAAAGATGTGCAACGACGAGGGGCAGTGCGTCTATGGCCAGGGCTTCTGCGGCGACATCACCTATGTGGGTGAGTGCCAGGGCAACGTGGTCGCCTGGTGCCAGAACGGGATCCTCCAGACCTTCGATTGCACCATCCTCGGGCCCTCGTTCTCCTGTGGTTGGTTCGATCAGGGACAGGGACAGTACTACTGGTGCATCGAGCCCTGACATCACCCCGGTCCGCCTCCTGCGGTCCCGGTCTCCCCAGGCTGGTCGTCGTCCTCGCCGTAGCGGTCTGCTTCGCCGCAGGGGGGGCCATGCCGGTCCGCGGGGAAGAGGCCAGTACACCGGTGATCGGGATCCTCGACGGCGACCGGATCGCTGCCCTCTTTACCCCCTACGTGGTCGGCGGTGAGGTCGCTGCAGGCTGGGTCATCGAGGGCGTTCGCATCCCGGCCAGCAGCATCGAAGTGTCCCTGGTCTCGAGTGATGGCAGGCAGGCTCTTTTGCGCCTCCTCCCGCCGGATCGGGAAGGCGGGGGTGAGCATTCGACGAACTTCAAGATCCAGCGCAGCCTCCCCCTCCTCCGTGGAGACGGCAAGGTGGCTGCGGACCGCATCGTGGAGGCCCTCAGGGCCAACGACGTCGAGTCCCTGTGGATCGATCCGAAGTGGGGGGCCCTCTCCACACAGGGTGTGCGCCAGCGTGACCAGGACTCGAGCCAGCGGACCGCATCGGAGAAGGCCAGGATCGAGGCCGGCCTGGAGGACGCCCGGGACGAGGATCACCTGGACTGGGATCGTAACGCCGATCCCGACGCGCTGACCGAGTACGACCTGTTCCACGGCAGGCCCCCCAACCTCGTGGAGCAGATCGATATCACGTACCTCGAGCGGATCGAGCGAGCCTGCCGTGCGCGTCGGATTCTCTACGACAGCCGCGCCGGCGGGTTGGGACGCTGGGGCCGGACAGCGCTCGCCATGCAGATCTCCATCGACGAGGGGTTGGTGCCCTATCTGATCCTCGTCGCGGCCCTCGCCGCGTTGGTGGCGTGGGCTCTTCGGCGCCGCGCTCGCCTGCGCTGGGTGGCCGCCGGAGCCGTAGCGATCGTGGGGGCCGGCCTCTTCCCATATCTCGACGAGCCCCACAGGCTCCCTCGAGACGTCATGCTGATCCTCGGGGACGGGATCGTGATGACCTTGCTGTTCATCGGGGTCCTGGCCGCGCTCACCCTGCGGCGCCTGCGGAGCAGCTCGCCCCGGACCTGGTGGGCCCTGGCCGGGATCCTGGCGGTCGGCGCCCTGGTGCGCGTTCTCCTGGCGGAGCCCACGGTGATGACCGCGTGGCCTTATGTGCGGTTCTACGACCTCGCCCGGTTCGTGTACGAAGGGCCGCTCCTGTCGTTCATCACGTGGGCCACCGGGACCACGGTGACCCTGGTCGACACGCTCCACGTGACGACCCTGGTCATGGGCATCCTCGGTCCATGGGCGGTGTTCCTCCACGCGCACCACCTCACGGAGGACGACGGCAGCGCCCTCTGCGCCGCGGCCGCCCTCGCTGTCCTCCCTGCCCACATCCGCTTCTCTGCGTCCGACGTGGTCTTCATCCCGTCGATCGTTATCTCCGCGCTGGCCCTGGTCATCACCCACGTAGCGCTCTTCGACCCGTCCAGGCGGTGGCGATTCGCCGCGCTGGCAGGGCTGCCCCTGGTCCTGCGGATCCTGGTGGTCATGCGCCCCCTCAATCTCGTCTTCCTCCTGGTGGTAGGGGGGGTGATCTTCTGGCTGAGGCCCGGTCAGGCCGACCGGCGGCGGCGCGTCCTGGTCGGCTTGGTCGCCCTGGTTCCCGCGGTCATCGCAGTCATCGCCAACCTCACCAGCGCGACTTTCTCGAACCAGACCTCCGAGGGGCTCTCCTGGGTGACCCTGCAGCGGGCCCTCCTCCAGCTCATCGATCCTGTGCAGAACACTCTGGTGAACCCGGGGATCACGCCGCCCCTCTTCGGCCTGGCAGCGCTGGTCGGAGCCTGGACCCTGCTCAGGACCCGGTGGAGGCTCGGGGTTTTTCTCATTCTATGGCTCGGCCTCTTCTTCCTGGCGCACGGCTTCATCGTCCCGAAGGAGCCGGCCATGACCACCCGTTACCACCTGCACCTGGCGGTACCCTTCGTGATCCTGATCGGCGCCGCGATCCCGGCGCTCATGGCCCGGGCCGGTCGCTGGGCCCTCCCGGTTGTGCTCGTCGCCCTGGCGTCCTCCTTCCTCCACCTCGGGTTCATGCGGGACGTGGAGTTCAGCCAGATGCAGGAGTACCGCTTCGCGCAGGAAGCGGCCCGGGAGGTCCCCGACGGCTGCTGGGTCATGGAGCCCGTGGAGCGGGACGGGATCCCGTTCCGCTCACGACTGCGCCGGGTCAGCGACGAGATCTCCGGGGGGGTCCTTCGGCGTCGCTTCAGCCTGGTGCTGGTGGATCCCGAGGATCCGAACCGGCTCTGGATCCACCGGTCCAACGGGATGAAGGAGGTCGAGGACCTCTCCAGGGACCGACTCATGGAGGAGCCGCCGCCCTGCCTCTACTTCTACCAGGGGCTTCGGTGCTTCACCGCCTCCGGTGCCGACGGCGGGCTGCCGCCGGGCTGCATACCTCCAGACCTCGGCGTGGCGGTACCCGTCGCCTCGGACGCGTTCCCCTTCAGGGCCTATGACGTGAACAACGAGCTCGCCGCGGATCGCAAGGCGGATCTGTTTCGGCCGACCCTGCTGCGTATCCGTGGCGGCCCGGAGGAGACCCTGTGAGCGCGGTCCCCCAGCACTGGTGGGAGGCTGTGTCCGTAACGCGGGAGGGCAACAACGTCCACCACTGGACCCGCCTGGACTGGCAGCGCTTCGCCGATTTCATGCATCTGGTCGAGTACCGCTGGGTCCAACTCCTCCTGATCGGGATCGCCCTCCTCGGGATCGCCCTCCTGATCCGGGCCTGGCCCCGATTCCAGCGCCTGGCGATGACCGACCGCTGGCTCCTCTTCGGCGCCATCGCCGTGGCGATCCTCTTGCGGGCCGTGTGGGCCGAGCCGGCGATGATCCACGAGAACTACTGCGGGGTCGGCCGCCTCGCCTGCGCAGCGGATCCGCCCTGTATCCGGGTGACCCGTAACCACGGGGTCGTCTCCTTCGCAGGGTACAACCTGATCATGGGCCTCACCGGCGGCTCCGACAGGGGCGTGATCGCCACGAACGTGGTCCTGGCGGGCCTGGTGCATCTCCTCCTGCTCTTCGCTCTCGTCAGAGACGCCACCGGGAGCGCCCGGGCCGGGGCACTGGCGGCCTGGGCCCTGGCCCTCCTGCCGGTCCATGTCCGCATGTCCGCCACGGAGAGTTTTTTTCCTTTGGCCTCGGCTCTCCTCATGGGATCCGTCATTGCCCTCAGGGCCTTTGCGGCCCGCGCCGATCTCCCCAGGGCCGCCCTGGCGGCGACCCTCGTGGCCCTCACGGTCATGTCCGCCAAGGCGTACAACCTCCAGGCCGTGTTCGGGCTGGGGGTCTATCTCTTGGCCCTCCTGCGCGGCGGTCGGGTCCGCGTCCGCCCCCTCGCGATGGCCGCCGGTCTGTTCGTTCTCCTCACCGCCGCGCATTACGTCCGGGTCTTCCTGGAGCCCGTCCAGGCGGGGAGCTACCTGCCTGCGAGCCTGGCCGAGTACGCCGACCAGATGCTCCACAACAACCTCTTCCTGGAGCGCGCCGCCACGCCGTTGCTGCTCATCGTTGCGTGGCCGCTTGGGATGCTCCTTACTGCGCTGGGAGGGCGGCGAGGGTGGCGGGGTGCGTCGGACCTCCTGCTCCTCCTCATCGGGTTCTCGGTGGTCTTCACAATCTCGGATCCCGGGGACGAGACCTGGCCGACCCGGGCCAGGATGCAGATGAACCTGGCGCCCTTTGTGGCGGCCATGGCCGGGATCGCGCTGCACCGCGCGGCGCGCAGGCCGATCGGGCGCCTGGCCCTGGCGGTCCTCGCTGTAGCGAGCCTCTGGCAGGTCCCGGCCCAGGACGCGTTGGTGCGGGAGCTGCTGATCCCTGCGCGTGAGGCCAGGTACCTCGAGCGGACGATCCCGCGCCTCCCGCCCCTGGACGTCATCGTGACCGTGGATCACACGCTCCCCTTCGAGGCGGAGCGCGGCGGAGACCCCGTGGAGACCCACTTCCCCCTCCATCTCCTCCGGCTGCACCAGGGGGATGTGGAGTTGGTGCGCCTGAGCCGCTTCCTGGACGAGCAGGAGCGCTTCTCGGGGCAGAGCGCGGTCTTCTACCTCGGGACGACCGCGTATGCGCGGCTCCCCGAGGAGATCGAACGAAACGGTCCCGGCGACGGGCTCCGTCGCTCTATCGCCGAGGCCCTGGAGGGGCTGGTCCTGACGCCCGTCCCCGGGACGGAGGAGCACATCCCGGCGGTGAACCCGGACCGGGTCAGGAACCACTACTCGATGCGGGAGATCCCCGTGGGCTTCTTCCGTGTGGAGGTCAGGGCGTCAGGGCCCGGCGGATGAGCCGGTCCACGAGCGCCGGGTAGTCGATCCCGGCCGCGGCCGCGGCCTGGGGCAGGAGGGAGGTCGGGGTGAAGCCGGGGATGGTGTTGGTCTCGATGACCCACGGGGTCCCGTCTTCCCCGACGATTATGTCCGTGCGGGACATCCCCCGGCAGCCGAGGGCCCGGTGGGCCGCGAGGCCGATCTCCTGCACGGCGCGGGTCAGGCCCTCGCTGATCGGCGCGGGGCAGAGTTCGTCCGATCCCCCCACCTCGTACTTGGCTTGGTAGTCGAACCACCCGGAGACCTTCGGGCGGATCTCGATGAGGGGCAGGGCCTCGGGCGCGCCGGTGTCCGGGTCCTCCAGCACCGACGCCGTCAGTTCTTTGCCGGTGACGAACTTCTCGATCATCGCGCTGCCCGCGAGGGGCAGGATCTCGGCGAGGATCGAGGCGAGCCCGGCGCGGCTCTCGGCGATGTCCACCCCGACGCTGGAGCCGAGCCTAGGGGTCTTCACGACGCAGGGCAGCCCGATCCGTTGGATCGCCTCTTCGAGGAAGTCCTCTCCCGCGGCCAGTGAGAAGCGGGTGATCTCCACCTGGTCGGGGGTGGAGAGCCCTGCGCAGCGGTAGACGTCCTTGGTCCTGGGCTTGTCCATGGCCAGCGCGGATGCGTAGTGATCCGAGCCCACGCAGGGCAGGCCGGCGAGCTGGAGGAGGCCCTGCATGGTGCCGTCCTCGCCGTTGGGTCCGTGGAGCGCTGGGAAGACCACCTGCGCGCGAGCCGCCACCGCGGCGAGGCCCTCACACAAGGAGAGGCCGTCCCCGGCGCCCTCGACGGTCCAGGCGCCGTCCCGCCCGATCACCACCGGGAGCGGGGTGTAGCGGTCTTCCCGGAGGTTGGCGAGGATCCCGCTCCCCGAACTCAGGGAGACATCGTGCTCCCCGCTCACGCCGCCCATGAGCACTGCGACAGTGACTCGATCGCCGGCCATCGTGTGCCTCAACCGAGACGTTGGATGAGGAGGTAGAGCACCGCGCCCCCCGCCGCCACCCAGAAGAGCACGTCCCAGAACGTCCTGGGACGCTTCTTTTTACTGCCGCCGGTGCCAGCGATGCGCTTGGTGCCGGAGCGGAGGCTGCTCATCGCGCCGCCGCCGCGTCCACCACCACCGCTCGAGGATTTCTTCTTCTTCTTGCGTCGTGACTTGCTCTTGGGCATGCCAGCCTCCGGATCAGTATGCGGCCCGGACCTTTTTCCCTTGAATGATCTCCACGGACGCGGACGCGCCGATGCGGGTGGCCCCCGCCTTCAGCATCGCTGTGACGTCCTCGGCGCTGCGGACGCCGCCGGAGGCCTTCACCTGCATGTCCGCGCCCACCACCTCCTTCATGAGGGCCACGTCCTCCGCGGTCGCCCCCCCGCCGCCGAAGCCGGTGGAGGTCTTTACGAAGTGGGCCCCCGCGGCCTTGGACAGGGCGCAGGCGACGATCTTCTCGGTTTGAGAGAGCTTCGAGGTCTCGATGATCACCTTGACGGGCTTGGGGCGGGACGCGTCGACGACCTTGCGGATGTCGTCCAGCACCAGCGCGTATTGGCGGCCCTTGAGCTCACCGATGTTGATCACCATGTCGATCTCGCCTGCGCCGGCCTGGACGGCTTCGCGGGACTCGTAGGCCTTGGCGCCCGGGCTCATCGCGCCCAGGGGGAATCCAACCACGGCGACGACCTTCACGGTGCTGCCCGCAAGGAGGCTGCGGCAGAACGGGACGTTGGAGGAGTTGATGCAGACCGAGTAGAACGAGTGCTTCCGCGCCTCTTCGCAGAGCGTGCGGAGTTGGTCCTGGGTCGCGTCCGGCGCAAGGAGGGTGTGGTCGATGTAGCTGGCGAGGCCGTCCCGGGCGCCCCCGGTGTTGGGCCCGGTGCCCACCCGGCTGGCGCCGAGCTGGACGATCTTGTCCACGTCCTCGGGGCGCCGGTTCACGCAGTCTCCGCAGCTCGTGCAGTCCGAGGCGGACGCGCTGCAGCTGCTCCCGCTGGCCTCCCCGTCCAGGCGCTGTCGGATCTTCTGGGTGACGGCCTCTACGATTCTGTCGATGTCCTGTTGATCCATGGGGGTTTCTCTCTTAAGGGATCAATGCAGCAGCTCGTCCAGCTTGGCTTCCAGCTTGGCTGCGCTGAACCCTGTCTCGAGCCACACGATGGTCATGGTCTCCAGGTCCACCAGCATGTTCATGGGGGTGGCCTCGATGTTGAAGTAGATCCCCAGCTCGAACTCGGGATCCAGGACCGTGAGGTAGTCGCCGCCGTACTGGGCCATCCAGCCATCGTAGAACTCCTCGCTGACCGGGCCGCCGTTCCAGTCCTCGAAGAGGGTGTACAGGATGTCGAAGCCCTGGGGTCCGTATTCAGCGAAGGTGTTGTTGAGCTCGTCGGCTTCCAGCTTGCACGCGCCGCACCAACCGGCGGATGCATTGATGAGGAGGATCTTCTTGGTCTCGTGCTGGTAGTAGTCCGAGAGCTTGACGATGGTGTTCTCCCCGGGGATCAGGAAGTTGTGGTTCTCGATGATGGTGCCCACGGTCTTCCCGTATGGGGGGGGCGGATATGCGTCAGGTACAGGCACGAAGGTGTCCTCTCCCGAGAGGGAGTCTTCGCCCGGGGGAGTGTCTTCGCCCGGGAGCGTGTCCGCTGGAGGCACCTCGGTGTCCTCCCCGCCGGTGTGGGTGTCCTCACCACCGCCGCTGCCGTTCCCGCCGCCGTCGCACCCGAGACAGAGTCCCAGGGCCAGGGTCATGAGAATCATCAGCTTCCGCACAGGTCCACCTCCTGTAGTGGGTCCAGGGGTTGCAAAGCAGTGTATCGGAAACTCACCGTTCTTCAACGATCAATTCCTTCAAAGAGAAGAGGGGACTTATGTTTGTTGCTGGTCCGGACTCCCCCTTCGCCCCTTCGGGGCACTTCCCCCATAGGGGGAAGGGACCGATAACCCAGCTATGTACGTAGCGGTTGTGGGCACAAGCACGAAACAGACTCCTCGCCGCAACCAACGCAACAGCACCTCTGTACTCTTCCCTCTCTGGGGGAAGTGCCCCAAAGGGGCGAAGGGGGGGTGGGAGCAAGCAACAAATAGAACTGCGGTGCAGAACCACAATCCCAAACCTGACAACCAGCCGAGCCACCGTCTATTTCCCTTCGCCCCCCACCACCTCCCGCACCCAGTCCACACACACACATGCACGCGGGCGGCGGAACTCA
>CAZNWW010000068.1:10341-11463 GCA_964576155.1 uncultured Myxococcales bacterium
CCGGCGCCAGGCCACCGGGACAGCCTGCGCAGGACATCCCCCCAGGGAGCGCATCAAGGATCCCGGCTCCGGAATCCCGCGTCTGCTTCATCCGATCGAATCGCTCCCGAATCCCAACGATGGCGTCGGCCGGGATCCCCGGCGGCGGCTCTTCTCGATCCATGAATCCCAGGAGACCTACTGCGCCGCTGTCTACGCCCAGCAGCTCCCGCCCCCCTCGCCAGGATCCGTCGTTCACCCGCTTCACCGCGGAGTCGTAGGTCCAGACCCAACTCCAGAAGGTCGCGGTGAGGCAACGGTCCGGCGCGGCAGCACAGGGTCCGGCCAGGGCACGCGCTACGAGCCATCGTCCCTCCGGGACCGCGGCCAGGGCGGCTTTTCCGCCCGTTGCAGCGAAGACCACATCCGCGCCGGCCTCGAAGAGCGCAGTGATCGCCGCTGTGTCCTCTGCGAAGCCGGCGTCCTTGCCGATCCACTGGACCAGCACCCGACATGTCGGGCAGGTCTCCCGGACGCCGAGGGCTGCGCCATTCACGAACGCCTGCTCACGAGCGCTGTCTCCCCGGGCTACGCAGCCCACGAGAGGTCGCTCGTCCGCCATGGCGCGGGCGCCCGCGGCGATCCCCGCCACGTATCGCACTGCCTCCAGCGCTCCGTCTCGAGTAGCCATCGTATCTGACTCTCGGTCGCCGACGAGGAGAAAGGTCGTCCCCGGCTGCTCCGCAGCAGTCGCCTCGGCGGCCGCCCGAAGCCCGGGCGCAGCCACGATGATCAGGCGCCACCCATCGGACGCCAACGCGCCCAGAGTCTCCCGTGCGCTGCTGGCGTTCACGCCGGTCCTGGTGGTCGTGTGGACCCAGTCAAGGCCCTCGCCGAGGGCCTTGCGTGCCACCTCCTGCGCGTCCACCCAGCCCTGGTCTCCGGGCGCGCCGGCGTAGACGAACGCGACGGGGAACGGCGTCGGCGCGCCCCGCGGGGGCGGCGGAGTGTCGTCGCCGCGGCAGGCGGCGATGAGGACGAGCACTGCGGAGAGGAGGAGCACGGCTCTCTGTCTCTGCACGGGGCTGCCCCCCTCCGCCCTTCGGGCACCTCCCCCAACAAGGGGGGAGGGTTGACGTTGCC
>CAZNWW010000069.1:0-11333 GCA_964576155.1 uncultured Myxococcales bacterium
GACGGCCTCCCCGAGATCCAGCCCTGCGAGAACACCGTGGAGGACCTCGGAACCTGCGAGGGCAACGCGGTCTGTGTAGGGCTCCAGGGATGGACCTGCACGGCCCCGACCCCACAGGAAGAGACCTGCAACTTCCTGGACGATGACTGCGACGGCGTCATCGACGATCCCTTCCTCCTCGATGGCCAATACGCACAGGCAGGGCATTGCGGCACCTGCTTCAAGTCTTGCGACGGGCTGTTCCCGAACGCCACCGCCGGCTGTGACGGTACCAAGACACCGCCACAGTGCATTGTGCTGGACTGTGACGAGGGTTACTTCAAGCTCAACGACTACCAGTGCATGCCCGAAATGGTGGCTCTCTGCGAGCCCTGCTCGGAGGACGACAACTGCGTCCTCGTCGACGCCAAGTGCGTTGCCCTGGATGATGGCTCCTACTGCGCATCGGCCTGCGACGACGAAGGGGACTGCCCGATCGGATACAGCTGCGTAGCGGTCGACGATACGACGCAATGCCTGCCGGACTCCGGCTCGTGCTCCTGCACCTCGGCCGGCCTGGGCCTGACCAAATCCTGCCAGGCCACCTGGCCACCTGCGCCGTTCCCGGGAGAGCCGTTCATCACCTGCTACGGCACGCAGGCCTGCGAGGTCGACGGCTGGGGCGAGTGTACCTTGGACGCGGAGACCTGCGATGGCCAGGACAACGACTGCAACGGCGTCATCGACGACGGGTTCGTCATCAACGGCAAGTACACGACCGACGAGAACTGCGGGCAGTGCGGCAACAACTGCGCGGCGATCCCGGCCCCCAACGGGACGGGTTCCTGCGACACCTCACCGCCGATCCCGGCCTGCGCGCTGACCTGCGGCGACGGCTTCTTCGACATCAACGAGAACCCCATCGACGGCTGCGAGTGCGAGTGGATATCCGCCACTGATGTCCCCGGCGGTCTCGACGACAACTGTGACGGCGTGGACGGGGAGGGCGACAACTCGATCTTCGTCGCCAAGAACGGCGACGACGGGAACCCGGGAACCCTCGAGGCCCCCATGCTCAGCATCCAGGCAGCGCTGACCGAGGCCGGCAACCAGGGGAAGCATGACGTCTACGTGGCGAGCGGCGTCTATGCAGAGTCCATCGAGTTGGTCGGCGGGGTCGCGTTGTATGGCGGCTATTCATCAGACTTCAAGCAGCGGCACATCGATCTGAACGTCACTGTGATCATGGGACAGGACTTCACCAGCGCGCTCCCCGGGGCGGTGACCGCCTACGCAATCTCGGGCGCAACAGGCAGCACAGTGGTGGACGGATTCACGATCTTCGGCCGCAACAACATGAACCCCGGCGGGAGCAGCTATGGGATCTACCTCTTCAACTGCACCCAGGCTATCGCCATCTCCCACAACACCATCATGGCAGGGGTCGGGGGCGCGGGGGCGAAGGGAAGCGACGGCATGAACGGAGACATCGGCGTAGACGGTGAGCCCGGCGACGGTGCCTTCGGAGTCTTCTCGACCAACTGCAACTCGATCTCCCCGAGCCTGCCACGGCCGGGTGGTGACGGCGGAGACGGGGTCTGCAACGGAGGGATCTCCGGGGACGGCGGAGACGGCGGGGGAAACACCTGCCCGCCGACCTTCAACGCAGCACCGGTCTCCTACGAGAACGGAGAAGCGGGCCTGGGCCCCGGCGCCGGCGCCGGGGGGGCTGGCGGCTGGGATCGCGAGGTCTGGTACTGCTCCACCTTCCCGCCGGACGGCGAGTGCCACCAGGCCTCCGGGGGCAGCGAAGTCGGAGTAGCGGGGACCGCTGGCTCGGCAGGGAACCACGGCGACACCGCAGGCGGGAACGGCTGCGCGGCGGACGATGCCGTCGGAGTGGTCGCAGGCGGCCTCTGGGTCGGCGGCGTGGCACCGGACGGCGGGAGCGGCTCCCACGCGAGCGGCGGCGGCGGCGGCGGAGCCGGCGGTGGAGCCCAGGACGGGCAGTCCTGCTCGAACCGAACCCATATTGGCGGGACCGGCGGCGGCGGCGGCTCCGGTGGCTGTGGCGGCACCGGTGGCGCCGGCGGTGCCACGGGGGGCGCCTCCTTTGGTATCTTCCTCTACTGGGTGAACCCGCCGATCAGCCTGCCGACCATCACTGACAACGCTATCTACGGTGGCAACGGCGGACCGGGAGGCGCCGGCGGCAACGGCGGCTCCGGGGGACCGGGGGGTGCGGGCGGCGGCGGCGGCCCCGATGACTTTGACAACGCCCGTTGCGCCGCGCCCGGCGGCGCGGGTGGAGACGGCGGCAACGGCGGCCACGGCGAGGGCGGCGGGGGCGGCTGCGGCGGCGCCTCCTTCTGCCTCTTCGTCTCGGGGGACGGCGGCGCGGACTTGACCAGCTACGCTGCTGACAACACCTTCATCCTCGGTGTCGGGGGCAACGGCGGCTCCGGTGGCCCCTCAATCGGCAGCCCCGGCGATGACGGCGTGTCAGGCGCCCTGGACGCTACCAATTTCTGATCCTGGTCCATCTAGCAAGGTCACCGCACCAACAGGTAGACCGGCATCGTACCCTTGCCCTTGACGGGGATCTCCCCCCGAGGCTCGCAACGGAACCTCTCGCTCAGGCGGTCCCTGGTGGCCTCGGTGATCTGGATCCTGCCGGGAACGCCGTGGGACTCCATGCGGGCCGCGGTGTTGACCGCGTCCCCCCATAGATCGTAGATGAACCTCCGCTTGCCGATCACCCCCGCTACTACAGGCCCTGAGTTGATGCCCACGCGTATTACCAGGGGGATGGCGAGACTCGCCCGCTTCTCCTCGATGACCTCCAGGAGCTCGAAGGCCAGATCCGCGAGGGCATCTGCGTGGTCATCCCGTGGCTTCGGGATCCCGGCGACGACCATGTACGAATCACCGATGGTCTTGATCTTCTCGAGGCCTCGGGCGGCCACGGCGTCGTCGAAGGCCGAGAAGATGTCGTTGAGGAGCGTCACCAGGGCCACAGGCTCCGTCCGCTCGGACAATCCGGTGAACCCCACCAGGTCGGCGAAGAGGACGCTGGCGTCTTCGAAGCCGTCCGCGATGATCCCTCCGGTGTGCTTGAGCCGCTCTGCGATAGGGACGGGCAGGATATTGTGCAGGAGCGACTCGGCACGCCGGTACTCCTCGTTGAGTCGAGCCTCGGTGACCTCCGCGGCGTGGGCGTAATTGTACGTCAAGAACCCGAGCAGCGCGAAGACCATGGAAATGTTCACCACGTTGAGCACGGCGAGCAACACTCCAGGCAGGACGTACTGCGGCTCGCCGTCGCGCATCACCATGAGGATCACGAGGAAGGTCACGGTCGCCACCGTCACCAGGGAGGTCTTGAGCAGGCGGCGGCCGCCGGAGAGGGAGAACACGACAGAAGGGATCAACATAAGGTAATACTGGATCCCCGAGTTCCAGCCAATGTAGTGGATCGCCATGACCTGGTGCACGCAGAGTTCAATGACCGCGATGACGGCGGTCGCCAGGTGCCGTCCGGTCCGATTGCACCAGAACCCCACCCCGTACGCGGGCAGGATCAAGAGGTTGATCAGCACCATCTCGTGGACATCGTAGGCGGCGAACAGGCCCAGAAGCATGAGGTGGATCACGATCCCACAAGCCGAGCCGACACCGTAGAGGACGTAGGTACGGAAGTCCTCCGTCCGGATGATTGGCGTCGGCTCGGTCAGGTATCGGATCAGGCGGCGCATGGGCAGAGCATAACAGAGGGAGGCGGGGGGCGTGACTGATATTCCCTTGACAGACAGGCCGCTGCGCAGGCACATTGTCTATATGACGGACGTACGCACCACGCTGCATCATCATCAGGCCACCGGGGCCGGTTGATGGCGTAGTCCGTACACGAGACTTGCCAACGACGCCGGCCCCCGGGCTGGCGTTTGTCGTTAAGACCGATGCCGTCGCGGGGGCCGCCGAGACCAGGGAGGTTCCCATGACGCCGCGACCCGACGACGCTCTCATTCTGCTCGCCCTGCCCAAAGGCCACATGGAGACCGGCGTACTGCGCCTCCTCGCCGGCGCAGGCATCGAAGTACGCAAGGGGACTCGGAACTACCGCCCCACCCTCTCCCTGCCCGGCTATTCGGTCAAGCTCATGCGCCCGCAGAACATCGTCAAGATGCTGCATGTCGGCTCTCGGGACGTGGGCTTCGCAGGCGCCGACTGGGTGGCAGAGCTGAACGCGGAGGTAGTGGAGCTCCTCGACACCGGACTCGACCCCGTGCGCATCGTGGCCGCAGCCCCTTCTGAGGTGGCCTCGGACCTGGGATCTGGTGCGCTGCGTATCATCGCGTCCGAGTACCAGAACCTGACCCAACGGTGGATCAAGGAACAAGGCCTCTCAGCGACCTTCGTCCGCTCCTATGGGGCGACAGAGGTCTTCCCGCCGGAGGACGCCGACTGCATCGTGGACAACACCGCCACCGGGGACACACTCCAGGCCAACGGACTGGTGATCCTCGACGAGCTGATGCGATCGAGCACCCGCCTCTACGCGAGCCGCCAGGCATGGGCCGACCCGACCCGGCGCACGGCGCTGGAGCGCTTGGTTCTCCTCCTGCGCGCGGTCCTCGAAGCCCGAAAACGGGTCATGGTTGAGGTGAACGTCGGCGCGGACGCGCTGGACGCGGTCCTCGAGGTCCTGCCGTGCATGCGGGAGCCGACCATCTCACGGCTGCGTGGGGACGGGGGGTTTGCTGTGAAGGCCGCGGTGCCCCGCCTTGACCTGGCGGGCGTCATCCCCGAGATCCGGGCCCGCGGCGGGACAGACATCGTGGTCAGCGAGCTGGCCCAGATCGTGGTGTGAGGCGACCCATGAGCGAGCGGACATCTACTCTTCGGCCCGTGAATCCAGCCCTAGTCGAGGGCGCGTACCGACCGCCGTCACGACCCTCGTACATCGATCTCCTCCTGGACGGGAACGAGGGATGCCCACCTGCCCTCCCCGTGGGAGAGATCCTGGACGCGGCGGGCCCGGACCTGCTCCGACGGTACCCCGACGCCGCTCCCCTCGAGGCTCGGATAGCGGCTCGTCACGGCCTGGATCCTGCCCGGGTCCTCACCACCGCCGGCGCGGACGACGGGCTCGATCGGTGCATCCGAGCATACGCGGATAGAGGCCGGGCCGTGGTCCACACGGAACCCACCTTCGAGATGATCCCGCGCTACGCGCGCCTGGCCGGGGCACCCATACGGGCGGTCCCATGGACCGGCGGCCCTTTCCCACTGGAGGCCTTCCTGGACGCAGCCGGGGACGCCCCTGGTGTCCTTGCCGTGGTGAGCCCCAACAACCCCACGGGGGCCGTGGCCACACGCGAAGATCTCGCAGCCCTGGCCCTGGCCCGACCTTCGGCGCTTCTATTGATAGACCTCGCCTATGGAGATTTCGCTGACGAGGACCTCACCTCCGCGGCCCTCGCCCTGCCCAACGCCGTGGTCCTGCGCTCATTCAGCAAGGCCCTGGGGATGGCCGGGCTGCGAGTGGGCTATGCGCTGGGCCCGGCCGCGGTCATCGGTGCGCTCCGCGCAGCCGGCCACCCCTACGCGGTGACAGGGCCCTCGATCAAGCTCGTGATGGCGGCCCTGGAGCGCGACCTCACGGAGGCCGACGACTACACACGGCGTGCCCGGGTCGAGCGGCGAGATCTCGAGGCCCTCCTGGCCCGACTGGAGTTGGGGCCGTCGCCTTCACAGGGAAACTTCGTGTTCCTCCGCCTCCCCGGCGGCGCAGACGATGCGGCCTCCTTGCACGGTGACCTCGCCGCCCTGGGGATCTCTGTGCGGCGGTTCCCGGGCCGCCCGGGCCTGGAGGACGGACTTCGGATCACGTGTCCCGGGGATCCCGATGACTTCCTCCGGCTCTGCGCTGCGGTGGAGACCGCCCGAGCCCCGGAGGCCATCCTCTTCGACATGGACGGCGTCCTCGCCGACGTCTCGGGGAGCTACCACGAGGCCATCAAGGCCGCGGCACGTTCCTTCGGCGTGGACCTGGACGACGCGGCGATCGGCGCGGCCAAGGAACAGCCCGGCGCGAACAACGACTGGGAGGTGACCCGACGCCTCCTGGAGGCCGCCGGGCGAGCCGTGTCCCTTGACGAAGCGAGGGACGCGTTCGAGGCGGTGTACCAGGGGACCTCTGCGCAGCCGGGACTCTGGACCCGGGAGGTCCTCATCCCTCGCCGGGAGGTTCTCGAGGCGTTGTCCGCCCGGCTGCCCCTGGGGATCGTAACGGGGCGCCCACGCAAGGACGCTTTGCGGTTCCTGGAGGCTCACGACCTGACCACCTTCTTTCCCGTCGTAATCTGCATGGAAGACGCCGCTCTGAAGCCCGATCCCGCCCCGGTGACCCTCGCCCTCGAGCGCCTGGGGGTGTGCCGGGCCTGGCTCCTGGGGGATACCCCCGACGATCTCGCTGCGGCCCGCGCGGCTGGGGTCCTGCCCTTGGGAATCGTGCCTCCCGGGGGGGGATCAGCCCGCACAGCGGCTTTGAAGACCGCAGGCGCTGCCCGAATCATCCAAAGCATCAATGAACTCGAGGAGGCCATCTCATGACCAGACGAACAGCGACCGTACACCGTGTCACCAACGAGACCAATGTGACCGTGACCCTGGACCTCGACGGCGACGGCGTCGCAACGATCGAGACGGGGATCGGTTTCCTGGATCACCTGCTCGACGGACTGGCCCGGCATGCTCGCCTGGACCTGGAGCTCCGGTGCACCGGTGATCTCGAGGTGGACGACCACCACACAGCGGAAGACTGCGCGCTGGCTTTGGGGCAGGCCCTGGACGAGGCCCTGGGGGAGCGCCGGGGCATCGCCCGCTTCGGGACTGCCTACGCGCCCCTCGACGAGGCCCTCTGCCGCGCCGTGGTGGATCTCTCGGGGCGGCCCTTCGCTGCGGTGGAATTGGAGCTCCACAGGGAAGCCATCGGCGGTCTCTCCTGCGAGAACATCCCCCACGTGTTGCAATCCTTCGCCATGGCGTCCAGGAGCTGCATCCACATAACGACCATCGCGGGCGAGAACGACCACCATAAGGCCGAGGCGGCATTCAAGGCCCTGGCCCTGGCCCTGCGTCAGGCCCTCGTCCTGGAGGGCGGCGACGCGGTCCCCAGCACCAAGGGAGTGCTGTGATGCCACCCGACGTCATCGTCGTCCCCACGGGGACGGCCAACCTCGCATCGGTCCTCGCCGGGCTTCGCCGGGCCGGGGCCGAGCCACGGGTGGCCGCGGAGCCCGTAGAGGTCGCCGAGGCCCGTGGCGTGGTCCTCCCCGGGGTAGGCGCGCTGGCCGCGGCCATGGATCGCCTGCGCACCGAGGGCTTCGTCGAGGTCCTGCGGGAGCGAATCATCGCGAGCCGACCCACCCTTGCGATCTGCCTCGGGATGCAGCTCCTGGCGGAGGACTCGGAGGAGAGCCCCGGGGTCTGTGCGCTGGACGTGATGGAGGGCCGGGCGTCCAGGTTCCCGGACTCGGTCAGGGTGCCCCAGATGGGATGGAACCAAGTGGTGCCGCAGCCCGGGTGCCAGCTGCTCCGTCCCGGCTGGGCCTACTTCGCCAACTCGTACCGCCTCGAGACAATCCCGAAGGGCTGGGACGCCGCCGTGACAGACTATGGCGGGGACTTTGTCTCGGCCGTCGAGCGGGGCCCGGTCCTGGCCTGTCAGTTCCACCCGGAGCTGTCGGGACCCTGGGGACGAGACCTGCTGACGCGCTGGGTGGACCGGACACGGAACGGAGGTGACTGATGCTGGCCACACGGATCATCCCCTGCCTCGATGTGCGAGATGGCAGGGTCGTGAAGGGGATCAAGTTCCAGGGCCTGCGGGACGCGGGAGATCCGGTGCTCCTGGCTGCTGAATACGAAGCCCAGGGGGCCGACGAATTGGTGCTCCTCGACGTCTCCGCCACCCCGGAGGGGCGGGGCGCGGCCCGGGACACCGTCGCCCGGGTCCGGGCACAGCTCTCGATTCCCTTGTGTGTGGGCGGCGGCGTCCGCGCAGCGGAGGACGCTGGCGCCCTCCTGTCCGCGGGCGCGGACAAGGTCGGCGTGAACACCGCGGCGGTGGAGCGGCCGGAGCTCCTCACAGAACTCGCTACGCGCTACGGACGTCAATGCACCATCCTGGCCCTGGACGCTGCCCGCCGCGAGGACGGGCAGGGGTGGGAGGTCGTGGTCCTGTCGGGCAAGCGCCGGACGGGACTCGATGCGCTGGACTGGGCCCGTCGGGCCGAGGCGCTGGGGGCTGGGGAGATCCTCCTTACGAGCTGGGACCGGGATGGGACCCGCGAGGGGTATGACCTGGAGCTCATGGAGGCGATCACCGCGGCGGTCAATGTCCCGGTGATCGCGTCCGGGGGCGCGTCCACGCCGGACCACCTCCTGGAGGGGATCCGGGCCGGCGCGTCCGCGGTCCTCGCCGCGTCGATCTTCCATTACGGGGAGTACGACGTCGCTACCCTGAAACGCTACCTGTCCGAACACGACGTGGAGGTGCGGTCATGATCATTCCTTCGATCGATCTGCAGAGCGGGCAGGCGGTCCAACTGGTCGGAGGAAGGGACCTGGCAATGGAGGCCGGCGACCCGCGGCCCCTCGCTGACCGCTTCGGCGTCGTGGGCGAGGTCGCGGTCATCGACCTGGACGCGGCCTTGGGGAGGGGCGAGAACGGGGCCGTTATTGAAGAACTCTGCCGCCGGGCCTCCTGCCGGGTAGGAGGCGGGATTCGTAGCGTCGAGGCGGCCCGCCGATGGCTGGATGCCGGAGCCGAGCGAGTGATCCTGGGTACCGCGGCGCAGCCGGACCTGCTTAGGCGCCTGCCTCGAGAGCGCGTCATCGCGGCCCTGGATGCGAGGGACGGCGAGATCGTCGTCGAGGGCTGGACCCGTGGGACGGGACGGGGAATCCTCGAGCGCGTCGCTGAGCTGGCGCCTTACGTGGGTGGGTTCCTGGTTACCTTCGTAGAGCTGGAAGGACGCCTGGGCGGGACCGATCTCGACCGGGTTGCGGCCATCGCAGAGGCCGCCGGCGAGGCGCGGGTAACCATCGCGGGCGGCGTCACCACCGCGGATGAGATCGCCGCCCTGGATCGGGCGGGGACGGACGCACAGGTGGGCATGGCTCTTTACACTGGGCGGCTCTCCCTGGCCGATGCCTACGCTGCGCCCCTGCGCTCGGATCGCCCTGACGGTCTCCTGGCCACGGTGATCTGCGACGAGGGCGGGACGGCCCTCGGCCTCGCCTGGAGCAACGAAGAGAGCCTCGCCGCTGCAATCGATCGGCGCCAGGGGATCTACCACAGCCGTCGCCGCGGGCTCTGGGTCAAGGGCGAGACCAGCGGCGCGGTCCAGGAGCTCCTGCGGGTGGATCCGGACTGTGACCGGGACGCGCTGCGCTTCACGGTGCGGCAATCGGCCCCCGGGTTCTGCCATGAGGACACCTGGACCTGCTGGGGCGAGGACCGCGGGCTCGGTCGGCTCGCACGTCTCCTGCGAGAGCGGGTCGAGGACGCACCGCCGGGATCCTACACCGCACGCCTCTTCGGGGATCCGGACCTGCTTCGGGCCAAGCTCGTCGAGGAGGCCGCAGAGCTCGCCGAGGCGTCCTCTCCCGAACACGTCGCAGAGGAGGCCGCAGACCTCCTGTATTTTACTCTGGTCGCCATGGCCCGTTCGGGCGTGGACCTGGCCCCCGTGGAGTCGATCCTGGACGCACGAGGCCGTCGACAGACCCGCAGACCCGGTGACGCCAAGCCCGGAGCCCTGACACCGGAGGAGGATGGAGAATGAGTGATCGAATGCTCCGCAGACTCACTCTGGACGATATAGGCCGCATGAATAGAAGTCCCGTAGACGATGCCGCTCTGGCTGTCGCCAGGCCCATCGTCGAGGCGGTTCGCCGCGGAGGGCTCGAGGCCGCCACAAAAGAAGGTCGGCGCCTCGGAGACCTGGATGGCGACACACCGGTGATCCACGACCGGGCCGCCTGCAAGGCGGCCCTGGCCGGGCTCCCCGAGGCCCAACGTTCCCTCCTGCGTCGCACCGCTACCCGTATCAGGGCCTTCGCCATGGCCCAGCGTCAATCCCTTGGAGACTTGACCGTGCCGGTGCCTGGGGGGTTGGCCGGCCACGAAGCAGTCCCGGTGGAAGGAGTCGGATGCTACGCACCGGGGGGCCGGTTTCCCCTCCCCTCGTCGGTGTTGATGACCGCTGTCACGGCACAGGCTGTGGGTGTGCCCAGAATCTGGGTCGCCTCCCCCCGCCCCAGTCCCATGACCCTGGCCGCCGCTGCGATAGCTGACGTTGAGGGCCTCGTGGCCCTGGGTGGCGCCCAGGCCATCGCACTCCTTGCCTTCGGCGGCGATCCCGTACCTCCGTGTGATCTCATCGTGGGTCCGGGGAACTCCTATGTCACCGCGGCGAAGTTCCTCGTCTCTGCACACACAGGGATCGACATGCTGGCCGGCCCATCGGAGCTGTTGGTGGTCGCTGACAGGAGCGCTGACCCCGTCGCGATAGCGCTGGACCTCCTGGCCCAGGCGGAGCACGACCCCGACGCGCTCCCGGTGCTCGTGGCGATGGACGAGAGCACCGCGGATGCTGTGGACGCGGCCCTCGCTGCGGCCATATCGGGACTGGCAACCCGGGACACGGCGACCACATCCCTCCGCAAGGGTTTTTGTGTTGTCACCTCGGATATCCCCGAGATCGCCGCAATCTGCAACCGCCTGGCACCGGAGCACCTGCAACTCTCAATGGACCAACCCGAGGCCCTGCGTCCCCTCCTACGGCACTTCGGGGCATTGTTCCTGGGTGTAGGAGCCTGCGAGGTCCTGGGGGATTATGGGGCAGGGCCCAACCACGTGCTCCCAACCGGGGGCGGAGCACGCAGCACCGGCGGATTATCCGTGCTCACCTTCATGCGGATCCGCACCTTCCTGGAGATCCATGACCTCGCGGGCGCTCGAGAAGTTCTGGAGGATGCAGCCGCGTTGGCCGACCTCGAAGGTCTCGCTGCCCACAGCGCCGCTGCCCGGGCGCGGATCTCGCCGTCGCTCATCCGTTGAGAGGGAACGCGCGGCGGATCTGGCGCACGGCCTGGCGGAGGCGCTCCTCGTTCTCGACCAGCGCGATACGGACGTAGTCCTCGCCGTCCTCGCCAAAGCCCCGCCCCGGGGCCAGCGCTACTTCGGCCTTCTGGAGGCAGCGCATCGTGAACTCGATGGAGCCCATTGACCGCAAGGCCTCCGGGAGGCGAGCCCAGAGGAACATCGTGGCCTTGCAGGGGTC
>CAZNWW010000070.1:0-3419 GCA_964576155.1 uncultured Myxococcales bacterium
GGTCACTCCTCCGGACCTGGGGCTCAGGCAGACGAGTTTTGCAGAAACTCCCTGATAGCGCGCGCCTGGCTCGCCCCGTCCAGGCCGGCCTCGGCCAGAACCGCGGCGGCGGGGCCGCTGCCCAAGTAGTGGCCGCCGCGGAACGGATGGAGGGTGGCTGTGCGGCCTTCGGGGGAGGTTACCCAGCGGTACATGGTCGGCAGGGTGAAGCCCGTGATCCCCATCGCACGGGCTGCGTGGGATGGTGGGAAGATTCGGTCTCGTTCGGGGGCAGGGAGCCGGTCGAAGAGCTCCTCGGACACGACCGCGTAGACGTGGAGATCGATCCCGTCTGCCTCCAGCAGGGGCAGGGCTTCCTGGACGAACGCGCAGGTGAGGCTGCTGCCCTGGAGGACCACTACGCCGTCTCCCTCGCCCCGGGCTGCGCGGAGCTGGTAGACCCCACTCACCGCTGCATCGGCGGGGGCCAGGCCCAGGGCCGTCCGATCCAGGACGGGCACCGGTGGTCGGGTGACGAATGGGGCCACCACAGCGGGCCTCGCCTTCAGAGCGGCCGCCAGGAGCGGCCAGACCTCCCGGGGTTCCCAGGGGGTCAGGGTGATCAGGGTCCCGGGCGGGAAGTTGCCCTGGAGGACCTGGAGGGCCTTGTGTCCGGCTGCATAGATGAGGACGTCCGCGTCGTTGCGGTCCGGATTGGCGAGGTCGTAGTCCATGCCCCTGAAGAGCAGCCCCGCTACCATGCGCCCCGAGGAGATCGACCCTCCCGGATGCCCGGACATGGGCGCGTAGTTGAACAGCACTGCGCAGAGGGCCCGGTAGAAGCGGTCCAGGATCTCGAGGGCCTGGAGGTCTCCTGCGGGCGCAACGGTCTCCTCGCCGATATCGATAACCACCCCGCGTCTCGGTCCGAAGGTCATGGTTCCCCCTCAGTGTTTCGCCAATCGATTCCTATATAACAGGAACGCGTTCGTGAACAGCGCTGAAGGGGTTGACCGTGGGCGGGTGATCACTAGATTTCGAGCACGTGGGCGAGGTCGTTCACGTTCACGAACACGTTCACGTGCACGGACACCCGGAGGTGATATCCATGGCGTTGACCCCATCGACGATGCTTCCTCTCGGAACCCCGCTGCCCGGCTTCCGCCTCCCCGACGTGACCACGTGGAAGGAAGTCGGCACCAACGACTTTACGAGCAAGAGGGGCCTGCTGGTGATGTTCATCTGCCGGCATTGTCCCTATGTCGTGCACGTCCAGGAGGAGCTGGCCCGCATCGGGAAGGACTACACGGACACGAACCTGGCAGTTCTTGCGGTGAGCAGCAACGACGCGGCGACCTACCCGGAGGACCGGCCGGAGCGTCTCGCCGCCCAGGCCCAGGAGCAGGGATTTTCATTCCCCTACCTCTACGACGAGTCCCAGGTGGTGGCTCGGACCTACACGGCAGCCTGCACTCCGGACTTCTTCCTCTTCGGCCCCGATCGCACCCTGGTCTATCGGGGGCAGCTCGACGAGAGCCGCCCGGGCAACGGGATACCCGTGACCGGCATGGATCTCCGCGCGGCCATTGACGCTGTCCTCGCCGGCGTCCCCGTGCCGGAGGGTCAAACTCCATCAATAGGTTGCAACATCAAATGGAAATGACCCTCTAGAGTCCCCAGTCGGTCCAGGTGAGTGAGAGGAAGAGCGCGGCGTCGCCGTAGAGGAACCCGGTGACGTAGCCCTGTTGGGTAGGGATCACGCCGCCGATCCAGACGGTGGCGCCATCCGAGCCTTCGGGCGCAGCGTCCGCGAGGAGCCCTTGAATCCTGGCCATGTAGCCCAGGAGGGTGGTCAGACGGGCGGGATCGCCGGCCATGATGGCGGCGCCCAGTCCCAATGAGGATGCAGCGAGGCCGACGCCCATGAGGATCGGTCCAGAGTCCATGTCCTCAAAGCGCTTCTGTCCATCGGGCCACTCTGCGAGGCCTTTTACGATCCATCGATCCAGCCAATATCGCTTGACGTAGGCGGTCCAGAGGGCCTTCGCCGTCTTTACATCGAGTTGCGCGATCAGGGGGGTCCGTAAGGACAACTCGCAGCCCCGGGGCACCTCCATGGGCTCGAAGGTATCGGGGGCCACCCGGCTCACCGGGAGGCCCGTGTCCGGGTCCGTACCGCGGTCCCGAATCCATAGGAGGTGCCGCTCCACCGGTTCGCGCCCCGCCTCCGCAGAGTCCTGGCGATCCCGCTGGGTCAGGAAGATCAGGCAGGGGATGGTGTCAAACGGGTAGACCACCCCGGGGAAGCTGTCCAGGGGCCGGCCGCTGCGCGAAATGAGGGCCTCGCGGACCACGTCGGCGAGGCGTCTATGGGCCGCCTCGTACCGCTCGTCGCCGCCCACCGCGCGCCACATGCCGAGGGCCAGGCCGAGCTGACAGAGGTACACCGCCTGGCCCTTGTAGGAGCCCAGGCTCTGCAGGCGTTCCTTCCGCGCGTTCAGCCTACTGACCACGTTGGGGATCGCCAGGTCCAGGAGCTTCGCCATCTGGCGCCGGGCGTGGTCCCGGTATCCGGGATCCCGGAGCGCAATCTGGCCATAGGCCAGGGCCGGAAAGGTGAAGGGGAAGAGGTCCCCCTCCGGGAAGCGGCGGCATTGCTTCCGCACCCGCCGCTCGTAGGTCGCCGGATCCTCGAGGTACCCGTCGAAGTTCGAGATCAGGGAACGAACCGTGGTCTCCCATTCAGTCGCTGTACTCGTAACGAGGCCCTCGGGAGCCTCGAGGGAAGGAGGCGGGGATCCAGCCTGGATCAGGAGCGCCATGGTAATGAAAAGGACTGTCATGGATGCATTGTACGTCGTTGGAATCCCCCGTGGAAACCCTGTAGTATCGTCGAACGAATCAGGGAGAGGCGGACTGATGCGTTGGGCGTGGATTCTTGTCATGACGTTCTTTATCTCTTGTAGCAATGGCGGCGGCGGAACCCCGCCCGCGGATGTCGGCGCGGATGTGGCCGTCGATGCGGCCGCGAATACTGTACCGGATGCGTTCCTGGATGTGCCTCCTGATGAAAGCGACACCGACGCCACCGAAGATGTCGGACCTCCGGAGCCGGTGGAGCACGGCGGGGTCATCGCAGAGCAGATCGAAGACGAGGTAGTCCTGTCCAACGGTGTCGTGGAGATTCGTTACAGCCTGGAGGCCGGCACCTGGGACGTGTACGGGCCCGGCGATGAGCCGGTGCTCCTC
Organism: uncultured Myxococcales bacterium; assembly: GCA_964576155.1. Classification (GTDB taxonomy): domain Bacteria; phylum Myxococcota_A; class UBA9042; order CAIXZC01; family CAIXZC01; genus CAZNWW01. Next base: position 3,229 of record CAZNWW010000070.1, read on the forward strand.
GACGCGGAGGCCCGGGTCGTGATGGACGACGGGACCTACGAAGGGGTGATCCACGGGACCAGCGGGAACGTCGCCATCTTCTGGGAGGCGGAGCCTGTGGACGACGCACTCGGCGCCGGGGTCATGGTCCGGGTAGCGGTTCCCTCGGACGGGCCCGCGTTCTACGTTGAGCTCAGCCTGCGCGGCGGCGA
>CAZNWW010000070.1:3429-4284 GCA_964576155.1 uncultured Myxococcales bacterium
TTCCTCACTCGTTCTCACGCAGCCTGGCCCGCGGAAGGGGCCGGAGAGCTGCGGGTGCGGGACGCGGTCCCCCTGGTGGCGGACGGCCGTACGAGCGGCGCCCTCTTCGTGGGGGTCGACCCATGGCGCCACATGGTCCTGGATAATGGTTCGGACGCGTACTTCGACTTCGCGGCCCGGGTGTTCCGGGTGGGGCAGGGGGGGTCGGTCTTCTTCCCGCCGGGGAGCGTGTCGAACTGGAACATGGCCCTGGTCGACTCAGAGTCCGACCGGTCCATAGTCGCTGGTTATCTGAGCTTCGACAAGGCCATCGGCCTGATCCGGCTGCACCACGAGAGCGCGGTCGCCATGGAGCTGGACGGGCGCACGAGCTTCACCCGCTTCGAGGCTTTCGGGCGCTTGGAGCCGCCGGTCCCGCCCCCCTCTGACTCTGCGATCTTCGCTTCAGGGACCCGGACCCTGTCCTCGGAGACCTTCTATATGGACGTGGCGCCGGCGACCCCCTTTGACGGGCTCTAGGACTGGGCAGCGCGCTACGCGATCTGGCACGACAAGATCCTGTGGACCGACATCCCTACGGGCTGGAACTCCTGGGGTGGTGGTGGTGGCAGCGGCGGTCTGGGCGCGCACATCGATGAGCCTCTGATGCTCGAGAACCTGGACGCCATGGTAGCGGATCTCACGCCCTTCGGCATGGAGTGGTTCCTGCTGGATGACGGATGGCAGGTGGACCACGGGGACTGGGACACCAACCCGGAGTTCTTCCCCTCCCACGACGGTCAGGATGGGCTCCATTGGCTCGCTGATCACATCTACGAGCAGGGCGCTATTCCCGGGATCTGGATCGCCCCCTTC
>CAZNWW010000070.1:4294-11163 GCA_964576155.1 uncultured Myxococcales bacterium
CGTGGTCCACAAGGAGACCGCGCAGATAGCGCAGGACCACCCGGAGTGGCTCGCCCCGGTCTCTGATCTGGGCCACGTCATCGTGGCCAACCACGAGGGGATCCTGGACCTCTCGAACCCGGAGGTCCTGGAGTGGATCCACGCCCTCTTCACGAAGATCACCCAGGAGTGGGGCTACCAGTGGATCAAGATGGACTTCGCGTACCTGGCGCTCTTTCCTGAGACCCTCCACAACCCCGAGAAGACGGCGTCCGAGGCTTTCCACGACGCTTTGGCCGTGATCCGGGACGCTATCGGACCCGACACCTTTTTCCTGACCATCTCTGCGATGGGGCTCTGCATGGACACCGCAGATGGATCTCGATTGACCCTGGACAATGAGCCCGACTGGGGTGACACCGTGGACCAGGGGATCAAGGTCACCCAACGCACCGCGGCCCACCGGTACTACCTGAGCAACCTCTGGGTCAACCATCCGGATCTCGTCTTTTTCCGTCCGAATCCCTTCGGTATGACCCTCGGCGAGGCCCGGGCCTGGGCCTCCCAGGTGGCGCTCCTGGGCGGCATCGTCAAGCTGGGCGAGACCTACACCGCCATGAGTGAGCACCCCGAGTGGCTCGATCTCCTGCGGCCGCTCCTGCCCGTGTATCCACATTCCGCACGTCCCCTGGACCTCTTCACCCTCCTCCACCCGGAGGTCTGGGTCCTCCCCGTCACCCGGGAGGGCCGAATCTGGCACGCGGTGGGACTCTTCAACTGGGGAATCAACGAAAACCTCGTGACCTCCGAAGAACTGCCAGACGAGCCCAGGGTCAAGACCCTGGAGTGGGCGACCATGGGGTATGATCCCGGCGAGGAGCTCCTCCTCTTCGATGCGTGGGCCCGAACCTGTGAGTGGGCCGAGGGGCCGTCCTGGTCCGCGGAGATTCCGCAGCGCACCGATCGGATCCTGGTGATCCGGGAGGTGCCCTCGGAGCCCGAGGTTGTGCTCACGACCCGTCACCTCCTGGGGGGTGCAATGGAGGTGAGCGACGAGGTCTTCGTGGAGGGAGAGGTCGCAGCCCTCGGATTCCAGCTCTCCAGCCCCGCCGGCTACGAGGTCACGGTTTACGTTGCCGGCGCGGGGATGGAGGCCCAGGAGGTCATGACGCCCCTGGACGCTACCCTCGAACCGGGGCCGTGTGACGGGGTCTGGGCGGTGACGTTCATCCCCACCGACGACATCACGAGCGTACAGGTGCAGTTCTGAGCAATGAACGAAGTGCGCACAGGATTCATCCTGTGGTGAGGGCAGCTTTCAAGCTGCCCCGGCGGCGGCATGAATGCCGCCGAGACCACGGCATGAATGCCGTTCGCACTGGGGGAGTCTCCATGCGGTACATCGTCATTTTCGTAATCATCAGCCTCGCCTCTTGCGGCAGGACGGATGGAACCTCGTCCCCTGCTGAAGATACAATAGCGCCGGACACTGCGGTCGACACTGCGGTCGACGCCGCGCTCGACACCGCCCCCGACGCACCTCCCGGTCCGACGTGGTCCACCTGCCCTGAGCACGTGGGCGATCTGACCCTCGCCGAGAAGGCCGCCTATCTGGACGAACTGCTGCCGATGCAGCACCACATCGATGGTCTCCTGCGGACGGTGACCCTGGACGAGGACGGCGAGGTGGTAATTCTCCACAACCTGCCGAGTACAGGGCTCTGGACTGCGATCTACCTGGCCTCCCAGAGCCTCCGCTACGCGGTAACGGGTGACCAGGCGGCGCAGGAGAACGCGGGACGGGCCGCGGAGGGGCTGCACCACCTCACAGCGGTGACCGGCGTCCCCGGCCTGTACGGCCGCAGCTACACCCGGCCGGGGTACGACTATCCCGGGGATGTGAGCACGAGCTCCGCCTGGCACGCATCGGATGCGGCGGGCTATGAGGGCTGGTATTTCAATCATGACGTGTCCAAGGACACCATGGATGGGATCATGTTCGGCTACGCGGTGGCCCTGGAGCACCTGGATGATCCTGTGATCCTCGATACCCTCCGACAGGACGTGGCTGCGTTCGCAAAGCACCTGCTGGACAACGGCCTCCAGATCGTCGACTGGCACGGTGAGGTCACCGAGCACGGGAAGATGTACCACTCGGCCATGGACGACTTCCCGGGCTTCAACGCCCTCCTGGTGACCTCCTGGCTGCGGACCGCGCTCTCCGAGTCCGGGGATCCTGCGCTGGAGCACATCTACTATGATTGCCTCTTCCGGCGGGGAGACCGGACCGACTGTCCCCCCTTCGATCCCCTCGATATCGGCTCGTACATGGAGTCGATCGAGACGTCCCTGGCGATGTACCTGTACGACTGTCAGACGAGCTACGACCACTTCGACATGGTCTTCCACGCGATCTGCCCGATGCTGCGCCGGGAGGACGACCCGGACCTCGCAGCGAGGCTGATGGACGTGCTCGAGTACGATACCTGGATCCCTTCGGATCCGGAATTGGATCCACCGTTCCGGGTTTCCACCCACGCGCTCTACATCTTCCTCTACGGCGGGCTCTCGGGGAAGGCGCCGGGGGACGACCCCCTCCTGGACTCCGCGGTGCACGAGGGCGTGTGCACCATGCGGCGCATGCCCCACGACCGCACCGACGTGGATGTCCCCAAGGGGACCCAGGAGACCCACTGCCTCAATCGGCAGGGTGACCCGAACGCGGAGGAGATCATCCCCGTGGAGGAGCGGTACTACGACAACTACATCTGGCGCCTGGATCCCTACGAGATCCCGCCTGGACACGTTGCGATCCCGGGACTGGTTCACACCGGGGAGGACTGGCTCCTGGCCTATTGGGTTGGACGATACCACGGCTTCATCGCCACCGGGATGCAGTGAGGCCTTGAGGAGATTCCGTCGCGCGGGTATCCTCTGTCGAATTCTGTTCGCCTGGACTGCGGAGGTGTCGATGCGTGCTCTTCTCTCGTTGGTAATAATTCTCCTGATGGTCGCCTGTGACGGCACCGATACCGGGCCCGGTGTGGACACCCCGGCGCCGGAGGATACGATCGTTCCGACGGGCTGCGTCCTCCCCGACCTCACGGGAATGGCCTTCCGGATCACGCTCCTCGAGTCCCAGCAGCCCACGAACGCGTTGAACTCGACCTTCGCGATGGACATAGCGACCTATGTAAACATCCTGGTGTTCCACATCGTGGAGCACAACCTGGAAGAGAGCTACATCATGATGTCCGCGGGGCCCTGCTCCGTGGAGTTCGAAGATCCGGAGGCGGAGGAGCTCGTGCCCACAGCGTTCCATTATGGTCTCGCCACGGAGCCCTTCCGGGTGGAGATGGACGGCTGCAAGTTCAATATCGTGGAGCCCGCTGTCCTGGAGATGATGTTCAAGACCCTGAACAAGCCTTACCGTCTCGATCGTCTCTTCGGGAGCGGCGTGATTCGGGAAGACCTGTCGGGTATCGACGAAGGGCATCTGGAGGGCGGCATCACCCTGGAGACAGCGGTCGACCTCTGCACCACGATCCCCGACCTGGGCGTGGTGAACTTCCACTGGTTCATGAACCTCGCCCACATCTGTCCCAACTACGACGTGAACGAGGACGGCGTGGACGACGCCTACTACTTCGCTGGGATCTTCGACGCCGCGGACGTCACCGATCTCTTCGTCCCGGGCGAGATCGTCCCCATCGAGTCTGTGGTGGATTCCTGCAAGTCTCATAACGACGAGTGCTTCCCTGCTGACTGATCGTTACCGGCGCTCCCACCATGAGTCGTGGTACGGACCCTCCTCGACGACGGGCCCGGTCGGCGCCCATGACGTCGAGAGGTCAGTCCGCGTGAAATCCCGGAGGGCGCCCTCGTAGTCCGCCATGAGCGTCGGCTTCTCGACCCCGAACCCTTTCTTCCGACGTGCGATCGGTTTTCCTCCGAAGAGCTCCTGCAGGTAGACCGCCTGCGCTCCGTCGTTCACGGGGACGCGGTAATTCCGGACGAGGTCCGGCTCCATCTCCTGGAAACTGGCCGCGTTCCAGAAGAGATCCCAGGACCAGCCGCGGAGCAGCGGGAACTGCCAGGTAGGGAGGACGTGGATCTTTCCCGGGACCACGTCCTGCGCGAGGTCGGTGAATCCGCGGGTGTCCCGGTAGGAGACCACCTGGCCGGGGAAGGCGGCCTGGAGGAACTGCTCGGCGACGTAGAGCTGGGGGATCAGGTCGAAGATCAGGTAGGTCACGTTCGGGTGGAGCCGCTTGATCACCTCCACCTGCTTCCCGGATCCACTCCCCAGCTCGACCACGGTGTTCAGGGCGTCGAAGTCGGTGTGCCTGCAGCAATAGGCGTAGCGCATGTAGTAGTAGAGAATCGACATCGTCACCGGGGTGCCGTCGACCTCGAACACGTCGTCGGGGTTCCCCGCCATGGTGATGTCGAGATCCGAGAGGGGGCGGGCCCCGGCCTCGGCTGCGTGGCGCCGGGCGAGCTCCGCCGCGACGCTGCGGATTCGCTCGAGATCCATCGAATAATATGGAATCCAATCGCCGCGATCGCGGGTGTCGATGCCGATACGGTGCAGGCCCCTCCGCAGGCGCCGCTGCGCCGCGGCGCGGATACGAGAGACGGAGCGCCCGATGGCGGATCCGCCGGACGTTTCCGGCGCGAGGTCCCCTGCGCCGAAAGCCATCAGGACCCGGGACCTGCGGCGTCGGATGTCGTGGAGACCATGCTTCCGCAGCTCTCGGACCATGGGGCCCTCGTTGATGACCCAGTAGTTTCCCGGGCGGAACTCCGGATCCGCGTCGGTCTGACCTGCGAGCATCAGCTCCAGCAGGTCCGGGTCATCCTTGAGTTGCATGTGCCCTCCTCTCCTGGCCGGCGAGGATAGCACATCTTTGACATCAGACGGACTGCCACAGTAGGATACACACCTCCTGAAGGCCGGAGGAGCATACACTCGCCATGGCAAAGGTCGTCCTCTTCTATCCAAGACTCCGCAGCGAAGCGGAGGACCGCAGGATCGGGTACCTTGAATCCGGTCTGCACGTGATCCCCCTGTCCCTCCTCGCGATCGCCCGGCCCCTGGTCAAGGCGGGACACGAGGTCGTGATCATCGATCAGCGGATCGAGGAGGACGCGCTCTCCCGAACCCTGGTGGAGGTCGCGGACGCTGTCTGCCTCGGCGTGAGTACCCTGTCGGGGTATCACCTTCGGGGTGGTATCGAGGTGTCCCGACGGGTAAAGGAAGCGTTCCCGGAGCTCCCCGTCGTGTGGGGAGGATGGCATCCGACGACCCTCCCCGAGCAGACCATGGAGGCGCCCTACGTCGACATCGTCGTTCAGGGCCAGGGAGAGAACGCCTTCCTCGAGCTGGTCGACCGCCTGGAGCAGGGCGAGGACTGGTCCGACGTTGACGGGCTCGTGTACCGACGGGGAGGTGAGGTTCGTTCCAACGACCCCCGCCCATACGACCTCACGGCGAACATCGATATCTATCCCTACCATCTCATCCCGATGGAGCGGTACCTGCGGCACCAGGTCGTGCCGCCGGAGCTCCCGGAGGAGGAGGTCACCACCCCCGTCGTCATCATCTCCAGCTACGGCTGCGCGTTCAACTGCGGCTTCTGTGGACACAAGGTCCAGTACAAGCGTTGGTATCCGCTGCCGGCCGAGCGGGTGGTGGAGGAGCTGACGTTCCTGGTGCGGGAGTACGGCGTCGACTTCTTCGTCTTCGCGGACGGAGACCCGGCCATCAACGAGGGCCGCATGATCCGGATCCTCGACGGAATCGAGGAGGAGAAGCTCGAGCTGCGCTGGGAGTTCACGGCCCGGGCGGACGACCTGATACGGTTCAAGGACGAGACCCTCCTGCGGATGAAGACCCTGGGGATGGAGTCGATCCACGTGGGGCTCGAGCACGGCGTGGACCGGCTCCTCGACCTGATGAACAAGCGCACCACCCGCGCGATGAACGAAGCCGCAGCGGAGAAGCTGGCGCGGCTCGAGATCCCCATGTACGCCAACATCATCTTCGGCATCCCCACGGAGACCCGGGAGGAGTTGATCGAGAACGTCCGCTTCATGATCAAGATGCGATCGCTCTCTCCCGAGAACACGGTGTCGTACATGTTCTATCTCCCCACGCCGCGGACGCCGCTCTTCGATCTGGCCATCGAGCATGGCTTCCAGGCCCCCCGGGACCTCGAGGAGTGGAGCCAGTTCGCCTTCAACCTCAAGGACATCAACGTTCCGTGGATCTCCAATGACCTGAAGCGGTTCATCAAGGCCCTCGTCAGCATCTACCTGCTCCTCGCCTATCCATCCGCGGAGCGCCAGAAGCTCTGGGATGGTCGGCGCCTCGCCCCGGCCTACCACCTGATGCAGGAATGGGCCCGATTTCGGATCCGCAGGGGCTACTACTCGTTCCCCATCGAGCCGGTCCTGGTGAACTGGCTCCATACGCGGCCTCTCAGGATGTTCCAGATCGGCCGCAGGTGGATCACCGCGGCGAAGCGGCGCCTCCCCTGACGGACCGCGCCCGCGCCCCCCATGCGTTGCGAGAGGACCTTCCTTCTGCTACAGTCCAGCGACAATCGTGGAGACCCCCTCGTATCAGGGACGGAGGACCCAGGATGCTCAACGACGCCGTCGTCGTGATCACCGGCGGGACCGGTTCTTTCGGGAACCGCATGGTCGCGACCCTGCTGAACCAGTACAAACCGAAGAAGGTCATCGTCTTCTCTCGGGACGAGCTGAAGCAGTTCAACATGGCTCAGACCTTCCCCCAGGATCGCTACCCCTGCATGCGGTACTTCATCGGAGACGTGCGGGACGAGGACCGCCTCCTCGAGGCCTTCGGCGGGGTGGACATCGTG
>CAZNWW010000071.1:0-10991 GCA_964576155.1 uncultured Myxococcales bacterium
GTGTTCAAGGGCCGCGGCATGAGCTTCGAGGAGGTGCGACCCTACCGGTCGGGCGACGACGTCCGCCTCATCGATTGGAACGTCTCCGCCCGCACCGGCGATCTCCACGTGAAGCTCTTCGTCGAGGAGCGCGAGCTCACGGTCTTCCTCCTGGTGGACGCGTCACGATCCGCCCGCTTCGGCACCCGGGGCATGACCCGGCGTGAGCTCCAGGCCGAGGTCGGCGCGCTCCTCGCGTTCAGCGCAAACAAAAATAACGACCGGGTGGGCCTGATCATCTTCACGGACAAGGTCGAGCACATCGTGCCGCCCCGTAAGGGTCGCCAGCACGTGATGCGGGTGATCATGGACGTGCTGCGTTTCGAGCCGGCGGGATCCGGCGCGGCGTCCGGGGGAGTCTCGGAGGCCCTCCGTACGCTGGTGGGTGTTACTAAAAAGACCTCCGCAGCCTTCCTGCTCTCGGATTTTTTTATCAAGTCATCTGCGGAGTTCCAGGGGCTTCGGAAGTCCCTGGCTATTGCGAAGCAACGCCACGATCTGGTGCCGCTGATTGCCCGTGACCCCGCGGACCTCGTGCTGCCTCACGCAGGCCTCGTCACCGTCGCGGACCCCGAAACAGGCGCCCAGCGCCTGGTGAATTTTATGAGTAGAAATGTACGAAGGCAGTATGAAGCGGCCGCGGCGCGGGCGGATCAGGATCTCATGGACCTCTTCCGGGCCCAGGGCCTGGACTTCGAGACCATCCGCACGGACCAGGACTACCTGGGGCCGCTGCTGCGCCTGTTCAGGCGGCGGGCGAGGAGGTCGTGATGCGACTCCTCGTCACCCTCGTGGCGCTCCTCGCAATGTCCCCCGCGCTCGCCGAGCAGCCTGCCGCGCCCGGCGATCTGGTGCCCGAGGTCTGGGTGGACATGCCCGAGGACCCCAGGGTGGGGGACGACGTGGAGTGGCATGTGCGGGTGGACGTCCCCGCGGGCGTCCGCATGAAGCCCCCCGAGGGCCTCGACGTGCCCGACGACCTCCTGCTGCTCCGCGACGGCATCTCGTTGCGGCGTGAGATTCTGGACGGAGACCATATCCGCTACGACCTCACGGTGCCCCTCCGGGTAGCGGGCGTCGGCTGGATCCGGATCGCAGCCCAACGGCTGAGCTTCGAGCTCCCCGCCGGAGGCGAAGCAAGTGTCACCGTACCCAAGGTACGCTTCCACACCGGGACCCACTTCCCCACGGAGGTGGACCCACCACCGGCACCACCGGTGCCGCCGGTGCCCCTGTCCGAGATAAACTGGGTGCTGATCTGGGCGTTGATCGTCCTGGGGGTGGCCGCTACGGCCACCGGGGTCACCCTGGCGGTGATTCGCTGGCGCAAGCTCCATCACCGACCCCCACCGCGGCCCCCGATTCCCCCCCATGAACGGGCCCGATCCCGGTTGGTGCGGCTCGCCGCCTCAGGCCTCCTGGAGAAGGGCGCGTTCGCTGCCTACTACACCGAGCTCTCCGAGACCCTCCGCGAGTACCTCGGGGGCCGCTTCGGCTTCGACTCCATGGACCTCACCACCACGGAGCTGGCCCATCGGCTCAAGCGGGTGCGCATGGAGGGGATGGTCCTGGAGGAGGTCGTGGTGATGCTGGGAGACTTCGACCTGGTGAAGTTCGCTAAGGTCGAGCCCACCCCCGAGACCGCCAGAGAAGCCCTGCGTCAGATCGAGGGCCTGGTGGAGCGGACCCGGGAAGCGGCGCGCCCCGCAAGCGAGGGGGAGGAATGAGCTTCGCAACCCCTTGGGCCTTCCTGGCACTACTTGTGCTGCCCCTCGTCCTCTGGCTCCGACGGGGGCGTCCCGGGTGGCGCTTCGCCAATCAGCCGGCCCTGGACGCCGCCGGAGCGGGCCTCCGGGTCGCCCTGGCAGGCCTCCCGACTCTGCTCTATGTCCTGGGCTTCGCGGCCATCGTGGTTGCCCTGGCCCGTCCCCAGACAGAGGACTGGGAGGAGCTCACCGGCGAGGGCCTGGACATCATGATCTGCCTGGATATGTCCGGCTCCATGAACGCGGTGGACCTGCCCGACGCAGCCCTGGCTGCTATCCAGGCGGACGGCGCGGAGCCCTCAAACCGCTTCGAAGTGGCCCGGGTCGCGCTGAGGGATTTCATCCGCAAGCGCCAGGGCGACCGCGTCGGCCTGGTGATTTTTTCACAGGACGCTTTCCTGAAGTTCCCCTTGACCCTCGACTACCGGACCGCCCTCGACCAGCTCGAGGGGCTGGTGCTCGACTCAGGTGAGCGGGACCGGGGCCGGGGCGCTGCCGGCTGCCTCAACAACTGCACCATCGAGGGGGCGCGCACCGCGATCGGCGACGCGCTCTCCCGGGCCTGGAAGCGCCTCGAGGACGGGGACGGCGCGGGCAAGGTGATCATCCTGATCACCGACGGCAATGACAACTCCAGCAAGCTCAAACCCATGGACGTGGCGAAACGGATCGGAGAGCTGTCCGACGAGGTGCGGCCCAGGCTCTACGCGTTCCTCATCGGCAGCGGCGCGCACACGAAGAGCCCCGCGGTGGGCCCCAGGGGGCGCTTCCTGAGGGACCAACTCGGGCAGCTGCTCTATGCGGACGACCCGGGCCACGTGGACGAGGCCAGGATCGAGGCCCTGGTGGAGGCGGCCGGGGGCAGCTTCCAGATCTCCTACGACGAGGCGTCGTTTGTTAAAAACTTCGAAGACCTGGAGCGCTCCGAGCGCCTGGAGGAACGGATAGCGTTCAAGAAGGAGGAGTTCATCCCCTTCCTCCTGGCGGGGCTGGCCCTTCTTGCCTTCGGGCTGCTGCTGCAGACCACGATCCTTCGGAGGTTCCCATGATCGAGGGCGGCCTCTTCTTCCAGAACGGTGGCTGGTGGTGGGCCCTGGCCCTGGGCCTGGCGGCCCTGGTCGCAGTCCGCCTGGGTCTGGCCCTGTGGCGGACCCGGCTGGCGCGGCGCCTGGCCGACGCACCCCTGCGGGGGCTCCTCACTGAGGAGACCTCCCCCGCGGCCCGGTCGGTCTCCGCGGTGCTCTTCCTCGTTGCCATGGCGCTCTTCGGCCTGGCTGCGCTTCGGCCCCAGTACGGCATGGAGGAGACCGAGTGGGCACGCAAGGGCCTGGACGTGGCCATCGCGCTGGACATGAGCGCGAGCATGCTCACCCGTGACGTGGAGCCTGACCGGCTCCACGCGTCGGTGCTGGAGCTCGAGGAGCTCCTGGCCCGCCTGAACGGTGGTCGGGTGGGGCTGGTGCCCTTCGCAGGGATCGCCTATCAACAGAGCCCCATGACCTCTGACTTCGGCGCGATCCGCAGCTACCTCAGAGACATGAATCCGGCTGACCTGCCCGTGCCCGGCACAGCGATCGGGCGAGCCCTCACCATCTCCCTGGACCTCCTGGGTGCGGGGCGCGGGGAGGGCGACAGCGTCGAGCCCCAGAAAAAGGATGAAGACGCCGAGATCCTTCACCCCTACGCGGGGAGCAAGTACAAGGTGATCGTGCTGGTCACCGACGGCGAGGATCACGGCTCGGAGCCTCTGGTGGTGGCCCGCCGGGCCAAGGACCTGGGGATCCGGGTCTACACCGTCGGGGTGGGCGACCCCCACGCAGGGGACCTGGTCCCGGAGCTGGACGGGGAGACCGGCGAGCCCACGGGCGGCCGCCTCACCGACGAGACCACCGGGGACCCCGTGGTGTCCCGGCTCAACGACGAGCTGCTGAAGCAGGTGGCGGAGATCACCGGCGGTCGGTACTTCCATTACACCGGCCAGCCCATCGCCACTGCCCTCTTCGAGGAGCTGGATCGCCTGGAGAAGCGGGAGATCGAGGCGACCCTGGAGAAGCTGAGAAAGGACCGATTCCAGCTCCTGCTGGCGCCGGGCCTCGCGCTCCTTGCGCTGAGCCTGGCCCTGGCCGGGTGGCGGCGGCGAGGGACCATGGCCGTGATCCTGGCCCTGCTGGCCCTGCCCGCCTGTGGCTTCTTCGAGACCACCAACACCGGAGTGGACGAGGCCAACGAGCAGTACGCCGGGGCGAACTACGCGGAGGCAGCGGCAGCGCTGGAGACCCTCCGTGAAAAAATCCCCGAGCGGGCAGAGCTGCACTTCGACCTGGGGACCGCGCACCTCGCGGCCGGAGACTACGAGGCGGCCCTCGACGCGTTCAAGAGGGCCGGCGAGCGGGCTGGCCCGGAACTGGAGGCGCCGATCCTGGCCAACCAGGGCCTCGCACACCTGCAGGCCGCGTTGGCGAACGAGGACGAAGCCGACAAAAAAGTCGGCCTCGAGAAGGCGGTGGGCGCCCTGCGCGCTGCGATCAGAAAGAACCCCGAGGTCGGCGAAGCCCGGAAGAACCTGGAGCTGGCCCTCCTCCACCTGCACCCGCGCTGCTCGAGGCGGCAGGAGAAGTACGAGCCGAACAACTCCTCGGCGAGGCCCACCCCCTGGGAGCCCGACGTGGGCGCCGTAGACCTGCTCCTCTGCCCCGAGGACGTCGACCACTACGGAATCAAGATGCCCGCAGGGCACCGCCTCCGAGCGTGGCTCGCACGCCCCGGCGCAGCGGCCCCGACCGAGCCCCACGCGGCCGCCCCGGGGGCAGCCGCGGCCGGCGAGGGCGGGACCGCGGCTCTTCCGGCCCGCGGCAGCCCGCCTGCGGGGGTGACCCTGGAGCTCCTGGAGGGGGCCTTGGGCATGGCAGACTCCGCGGTACTGCCGGCGGACGGTGAGGGCGTGCTCATGACGCTGAACCTCTCCGATGCAGACGCTGCCTGGACCCTGCGGGTGCGCGCGCCGGACGACGAGGAGCACGGGTATCGAATCGGGGTGGAGACCCTCCCCGACTGCGCGTCCCTGGAGGACGAGCACGAGGACAACGACACCCAAAGCGCCGCGAAGGACCTCCCCGAGGGAGAAGCGCCCCTGGCCTTGCGCCTCTGCGAGGGGGACGAGGACTGGTTCCGCGCGGGGGTGCAAGCGGGCTGGACCCTCTTCGCCACCTTCCAGGGGGAGGTGCTGGGCGGAGAGCTGGCTCTAGAGATCCTCGACGAGGCCGGCCGGGTCGTGGCAACGGGTCGGGACGCCGGAGAAGGCCAGAAGGGCGCGCCCGAGGGTGCCTCGGGGCAGCGGTTCGCCGCGACCGCGCAGGAGCTCCAGGAGGGCGCGTATTTCATCCGCCTGTCCGGGGCCGAGGCAGCCGGGGAGCTCACCATCCGCGGGGTGCCCCCGTGCCCCGGGGGAGACGACGAGAGCGAAGACGACGACACTCCTGAGACAGCGAAGCCCCTGCAGAAGGGAGGACAACCCATGGAGCTCCGCCGCTGCGGCGGGGACGACGACTGGTTCCGGCTGGAGCTTCCCGCCGGTGAAAAAGCCCAGGTGCAGGCGGCCTTCGTCCACGGGGACGGTGATCTCGTGCTGGAGGCCTTCGACGTGGAGGACACCAACGACCCCTTGGAGCACAGCGACGAGAGCAGCGACGAGCAGCCCGGGGAGGGAGTGGTGCTCGAGGCGGAAGAGGACGCCCCGGGGGTCTGGCTCCTGCGCATCACCGGCGCGACAGCCGCTGCGACGAACTTCTACGTGCTCCAGGTCCAGGAGCCCCAGGGCGGCGGAGGAGGCGAAGGAGAGGACGAGCAGCAGGAGCAGAAACAGGAGGAACAGCAGCAGGCCATCGACCAGCAGATGGACCAGCTCGATCAGAAGAAGCGGCGGAACCTCGAGGCGGAGAAGGCCTTGGAGGGGATGCCGAACGTGCGGATCCCGGGGGGGAAGGCCTGGTAGATCTTTCAGTAGCGTCATCCCGAGCGCAGCCGAGGGACCTCAGGCACCGCTCTCGGGTATGGCGCGTGGGCGTCACCTGAGGTCCTTCGACTCCCCGTTCGACTCGCTCCGCTCGCTCAGGGTCGCTCAGGATGACGGCGGAGAGATTGCGGTTGTGGGGGATCGTGGCTAGAATCCATGCTCGAATCTGTGTTCTGGGACCATAATGCGAAGCCTTGTCCAAATCCTGTTGCTCCTGCTTCTCGCTGCGCCTGCTGCGCGTGCGGGTTCGCTGGATGTCCAGGTGGACGAGGACGAGATCTTCGAGAACGAGTGGGTCGACCTCGTGGTCACGGTGAACGCGGACCACGTGGAGCTGGTGCCACCGACCTCTGAAGTCTTCGACGTGGAGACCCTGCGGGTGCGCCAGCCCATGTTCTGTATGGTCATCGGCAACGAGGTCAAGTCCGCCCCCTGCCGCTTCGCGTACCGCCTGACCCCGAAGAAGACCGGGCGCCTCGAGACCCCGGCGGTCTCCCTGAAGGGGGACGGCTTCTTCCGGCCCAGGGAGATCCTCCAGACGTCGGACCGGCTCACGATCACCGTGAAGAAGGGGAAGGGTGACAAGACGAAGCGCGCCAAGCGGGGCCGCGGGCGAACCCGGCGGACCCGATCAGGACGGAGACAGCCGACCCAGCCGAGACAAGAGAAGGAGGTCGTCTTCCCCCCCGCGGGCCTCACCCTGGACGCGGCCTCCCTCGGGGATATCTCCAGCCTGGCGAAGTACGACGCGTTCACCCTCACCAGGCCCTCCCGAACGGCCCCATACGTGAGCGAGCCCTTCCTCGTAGAGCACCTGCTCTACGTGGATCACAAGACCGTGGACGGGGTCCAGGAGGTCTCGGTGCCCGAGCCGGAGGGCTTCCGCCAGGAGCCCCTGGACGAGAAGGTGACCGAGGGTGCCAAGGAGACCATCGGCGGCCGCAGCTACTCCGTGTACCACCTCGGGCGCTCCCTCCTGATCCCGCTGGAGACCGGCGCGCGCACCCTCACGTCCCCCACGGCCGTAGTATCCGTCAACCGCACGACCGTCCGCCGGGGCGGGGGCGGTTTTTCAATCAGCTTCTCCTCGGGGATGAACCCGAAGGAGGTCAAGGGGCCTGCGGTGACCCTCCCGGTGCGGCCGGTGCCGATCCCGCGGGCAGAGGGGTTCAGGGACGGCAACGTCGGACGGTTCGAGATTCAGGACCTGGAGGTCCCACGGGAACTCCACGCGGGGACCTGGGGCTTCATCAAGTACCGGATCGTCGGCGAGGGCAACCTCTACGGCCTCCAGCCGCCTCCACCGCCATCCCCCCCCGGGGTGACCGTGCGGGAGCCCTCGGTGGACCGGAGCGACGTGGTCGCTGACGGGGACGGGATCCGGGGCGGGATCTCGGTGAAGGTGCCCTTCCGCGTAGACCGCACCGGGACCCTGGATCTCGGCTCCCTGCGCCTGGTGATCCTTGAGCCCGACTCCGGGCAGTACCAAAACGTGGAGGCCACCCTGGGCGCCGTCACCCTGACCCGGCCGACAGCCGCAGAGGCGCCCTCGGCCGCGGTCGACGTCGGCGAGCAGACGCGGCCGGTGACCGGCCCGGATCTGGTCCCCTCACCCCCCCGACCCGCGACCCTGCCGGCCCCCTCGTGGTTCCTCGCTGTCCTGGGTCTCCTGGCCGCCACAGCGCTCCTGCCCTGGGCCGGGCGGCTGGTCTTGCGACGGCGCCCGGTGAAGGGACGGAGCCGGCGCCGGGCTCTGGGCCGGGCGCGACGCGCCCTCACGGAGCTGCGGCGCAGCCCCGGGGAGGACACCGGCGCGTACTACGGCGCCCTGGCCCGGGTGGTGGGGGGCTACCTCGGCGCCCGCTTCGACCTTGCCCCCGCGGACCGAAGCGGCGAGGCTCTCACCACAGCGCTCCGGGGCCGGGGCGCGGACGAGGCCGCTATCCGTGCACTCCGAGAGGAGCTGGAGAGCTGCGACTATGCCCGCTTTGCCCCGTCCGCTGCCCAGGATGCGGACCGCGCAGCGGCCGCGGCGCGCCTCAAGGACCTCCTGGACACCCTGGATGGTCTGCCGGGGGGGAGGAGGACGTCATGAGGTGGACGACCCTCATCCTGACATTGCCGATGCTCCTCGCCGCCACCCCGGCGCGGGCCGGAGGTGACGTCGAGGCTCGGTGGCGCGCGGCCAACGACGAGTGGTTCGCCGGCCGGGACTCGGCCGCGTTGCAGCGCTATGAGGCCCTCCTGGACGGGGGCCTGGACAACGCAGCGCTGCGCTACAACCTGGGCACAGCGGCCCTGCGGATGGAGCGTTACGGCCTTGCGATATATCACCTGAAGCTCGCGCAGCGCGCGGACCCGGACGGAGACATCCTCGCGGACGCCAAGGCCAACCTCGGGCTGGCCCGGGAGGCCCTGCTGGAGAGGGATCGTGACCGCATCGAGAAGGGGCTGCTCGCGTTCGACGAGAGTCACGGACTCTGGGTGACCTTGTTCACCCTCCTCCCCCGCGCCCTGCTCCTGGTCCTGGCGTTGGCGCTCTCCGCCGTCTTCCTGCTCTCCCTGGGTGGCCTGGGCCTGCGGCGCCTGGCCCACCTCCACGGCGCGGCGCGGGTCATCGCGTGGGCCTCGCTGGTCCCCTTCCTGCTGGTCCTCACCCTGGCGGGAGGCCGCCTCTGGGCCGACAGTACGCTGCGCCTTGCGGTGGTCACCTCACCGGAAGCGCTGCTCCGGGAGGCCCCCAACACCGCGGCCCGCGGGATCCCCGTAGCCGAGGGCCTCGAGATCCGCATCCTGGACGCAACCCCGGACGAGGCCGGCCTCCTGGAGGTTCGGATCGGGGACGAGCGCGACGGATGGATGCGTCTCGACGAGGTGGGACTTCTTTAGTCGCCACCCTGCACACAACCAGTCATCCTGAGCGAGCAGAGCGAGTCGAAGGACCTCAAGTCTAGCGGCCATGACGCCTGAGGTCCCTTCGGCAGGCTCAGGGCAGGCTCCTCGGCTGCGCTCGGGATGACGATGGCTTCCAACATTCGCCCGATCTCCGCCACCGGATCCTCCGGCGTCTGCACGCAGGGCGGCGCGTCCCCGCCCTCGCGGCAGAGAACCAACAGGGGCGCGTCCCGGTGGGCGCGCAGCGCGTCTCGAACACCGGCGCGGGTGACCAGGCGCACCCCGTCCGGATCCGTGGTCCGCGCTATCCAGCCGTCGAGCCCGGCCTCCCGATCTCCCGGGCCCACGGGGAGGGCCACGAAGACCCGGCTCTCCCACTCCACGAGGATCCCATGCACGCGCCCCCCCGTCCGGAGATGGACGAGGATCGCGTCCTGCGCATTCCCTTGTTCCAGCTGGGGACGCTCCTCCATCGGGATACGGGCGAAGAGGAGCTCCACCCCCGTCAGCGCGGGGGTGCCCGGCTGGATCGGGATGGAGAGCACCAGCACCGCGGACAGGGGAGGGGCCGGGACGAGGGCGACGGAGAAGGGCCCGTCCAGGTCCACCGCGAGGCCCCGCCAGGTGTCGGGATCCAGGAGGTCGTAGCCGAGGGTGTGGCGAGCCGCGGACAGGGCCCTGTCCAGCGCGGGCACGTCCTCCCGGGCCGCGGCGGTCCACTGCAAGGCCGTGGACATGGTGGGGATCCGCATGAAGAACAGCGCGTCGCCGGTGACGACCCCCGCGGCGCCCTCTCCCGGGGCCGGGCTACCGACGCCGAGCCACGCGAGGATCACGACCACCGCCAGGGCGAGCCCCGCTGCGGCCAGCCGCGCTCGGCGCCACCTCGTCCCGGCCCCTTGATTCATGGTCCCTCCCCGCCGCGGTGATGCGGCCAGGATAGCCCCCGGGGTCGCCCCTTGCAAACCCGCCGGGTTCCGAACACACTGGTGCAGAATCGGGACGAGGGAGGCTCACCCATGGCCGAGAATGAGACCACGCTGCCGCGCCGGGGCGTCCCGCAGGATGAGGTGCTCCGCCGCATGGGGGCCTACCGCGGCGCAGACGCGGACTGGCGCACCGGCCGCACCTGGAGCCTGGTTTATTACGGCGGCGAAGATCACACGAATTTTATAAAAAAAGCCCACGGCCTCTACTTCTCGGAGAACGGCCTCAACCCCATGGCCTTCAAGAGCCTCAAGCGCTTCGAGACCGAGGTGGTGCGTATGGCCGCGGGGCTCCTGAACGGGGGCCCGGACACCGTGGGATGTATGACCTCGGGGGGCACCGAGAGCTGCATGCTCGCGGTGAAGACATATCGGGATCGGGCCAGGCGCCGCTGGTCGGGCGCCCCGGAGCTGGTGGTGCCGACCTCGGTGCACGTGGCCTTCGAGAAGGCCGCGGAGTACTTCGGCGTGAAGCTCGTCCGCGCGCCCCTGGGGCCGGACTTCCGGGTGGACGTGAACGCGGTGAAGCGGCGGATCAACCGCCGGACCGTCGGCATCGTCGCGTCCGCGCCGCCTTATCCCCACGGCGCGGTGGACCCCATCGAGGACCTGGGCCGGATCGCTGAGCGCCGCGGGCTCCCGTTCCACGTGGACGCCTGCCTGGGCGGCTTCATGCTGCCCTTTGTTGAAAAGCTCGGGTACCCGGTGCCTGTGTTCGACTTCCGGGTGCCCGGGGTCACGTCCATGAGCGCGGACCTGCACAAGTACGGCTACGCAGCCAAGGGCGCGTCGGTGATCCTTTACCGTGACATGTCGTACATGGAGCACCAGTTCTTCGTCTATGAAAACTGGCCCGGCGGGATCTTCGCGTCCCCGGCCCTCCTCGGCACCCGCCCCGGGGGCTCCATCGCTGCGGCCTGGGCCACGCTCATGGCCACGGGGGAGGACGGCTACCTGCGCCGGGCGAAGGCCGCCATGGACACCACATATATCTTGATGAATGGCGTGAACGGGATCCCGGGCCTCCAGGTCCTGGGCGACCCCACCATGAGCGTCTTCGCGTACCGCTCCACCGACCCGGCGGTGAACGTCTACGCGGTGGCCGACCGCATGGAGGCGAGGGGCTGGCATCTCGACCGGCAGCAGAAGCCCGACGCGCTGCACATGATGGTCTCCGCGGCCCACGAGGGCCTGGCGGAGAGTTACATCGCCGACCTCCGGGAGGCGGTGACCGAGGTCCGCGCGGATCCGTCTCTGGCCACGGTGGGGGGCGCGGCGACCTACGGCATGATC
>CAZNWW010000072.1:0-10986 GCA_964576155.1 uncultured Myxococcales bacterium
CGCAGAGACGGTGCGCTGGTTCCAGACCGGACCGCCCTCCACGGCGGCATAGAGGCCCAAGGTCTTCACGGGATAGACCTTCACCCCCAGGAGGATGGGGAGGTGTGTCATGCTCTTGGGGCCCCTCTGGAAGCCACGAATGAACCCGGCGCGCAGGGAAAAATGCACTATCGGCAGCGCAGTGTATGAGCCGGAGAAGAGGGCGCCGATGCCGAAGCCTGAATCCTCGGCCCACTCGAGGAAGGGCACCGTGGCCGTCAGGTCCACGCCGAGGCTGAACCCCTGCCCCGCCACGGCCTGGTCAGGTGCCGCACCCAGGATAATGATCGCCACCGCCGCCGCTATCACCATTCGCCGCATGTAGGCCTCCTCCCGCTCATCCTGCGGGCCACTGTACGCGGCCCTGCCCACGGGGTCAAATGCCTGCCGGCGCGCTTGACCTGGCCGAGGGACTCTCCTAGAGTCACCAGCACCAACCCCGATTCAGGAGGAGATCCCCCAATGCTGAACCGATGGATCGCCCTCACCTGCGTTGCCTTCTTCATCGCCTCCTCCGGGGATGTCAACGCCGACGTGGGCGAGTCCTGGGTCGTCGGCGTCCTCACCCACCAACACGCTGAGCAATGCAACGGCAGCTGGGACAGTGAGTGGGTGGATCCCCACCACGAGGTCGGCTTCGTGCGTCTTATCCCCGGGAAGGGGATCGACCTGAAGGCTTGGGAGGGGAAGCTGGTCATGGTCCGCGGGCTCCCGGCCTCGCCGCCGGTGGTGGAGGTCAAGCACACCGGCGATTGTCCGGGCCGCCAAGCCCGCAGCGACTGGATATTCGCGAAGAACGGCGTGCGCCTGCGAAGGTCCTGGCCCCGGTCACGCCCCGCGGCCTTCAAGGCCGTGGAGGTGAAAGCCTTTGACGGTCTCACGGTCCGGCGGGAGGGCGAGACCCTGCACCTGCGGTTCACGAACCCCTTCCCGAATGTCACCCTCGACAGCGTAGAGCTGCAGGTCCATTACGAGGGATGTTACGGTAAGCCCAACACGGTCACCCGGCACGCAAAGCTCGGGAAGATCGCGTCCGGCGCACACGTGGATGTCGAGCTGCCGACCCTCTTCATCGACGAAGACGGCCCCTCGGGTCGAACGGTGCACCGGGCCTGGTCGGTCCAGGCGACCACTCTCAGCGAGGGCTACCACTTCGCGGTGGACGCGCCCATGGGGCTCTTCGAATCCGGCGCGGTGGACTGCCCCGAGCGAGGGCAGAAGAAAAATGCGACTCCCCCGCAGAAGTCGAAGAACGACTGACCCTTCCGGCCTCCCGACGGCCCCGGTGTACAAGATGGACCGAAACCTCTTCAAGGCGTACCTCTTCAAGTTCCTGGTGAGCCTGCACTTCTTCGCCGGCGTGCTGGTGCCCTTCTTCACCGAGTGGGGTCGGATCTCCTTCACTGCGATCATGGTGCTTCAATCGATCTTCCAGGCCTCGATTCTCCTGCTGGAGGTGCCCACCGGTGCGGTCGCTGATCGGCTGGGTCGCAAGATCTCCATGGCCCTGGGCGCGCTCATCGCCGCAGGCGGCATGCTGATCTACTCGTCGGTTCCCTCTTTCTGGGTCTTCGCCCTCGGGGAGGTCTGCTTTGCAGCGGGCTACGCGCTCCTCTCCGGTGCGCAGGAGGCCTTCGTCTACGACACGCTGAAGGTCGCCGGCAGGGAGGCCGACTCCAAGGGAATCCTGGGCCGCTTCGGCTCATTGGGGATCACCGGCATCATGATCGCAAGCCCCGCCGGGAGCTGGATAGCTGACATCGCCGGCTTGCGCTACACCATGATGGCCGCAGCCGCACCAGCTGCCCTCGCCGCGCTCCTGGCCTTCACCATGGATGAGCCCCCGGCGGGGGACGCTACGAAGCGGCCGCCCTATCGCACCATCGTCCGCCAGGGCTTCAGAGAGGTGCTGGCCTCCCGTCCCCTGCTCTATCTCTCTTTCGACCGGATCGCAGTGGGGGTGATGGTCTTCTTCGTGATCTGGCTCAACCAACCCCTGCTCATCGAGCTGGGTGTTCCCATCATCTGGTTCGGGTGGTTCGTCGCGGGCTTGACCGCGGTGCAGATCCCCGTGATGAACGCCTACGGAGCGCTGGAGCGCCTGGCAGGCGGGCGGCGCCGATACCTGATCCTGAGCGCTGCCCTCGCCGGGCTCGGCCTGGTGGCCCTGGGCTTCGTAGGCTCAGTGCCCCTGGCCGCGGGTCTCTTGATCCTGCCCGCGGCCTTCGGCCTGACCCGGGGAGCCCTGCTGACCAATTACATGAACAAGCACGTAGCCTCGGAGACCCGGGCCACGACCCTGTCGGTGATCTCCATGGCCGAGCGCCTGGCCTTCGCTGCGGTGTACCCGCTGGTGGGCCTCCTCGTGGACTACTCCCTCAGGACCGCCTTCGTCGCGGTCGGTGTGCTGACCGTCGCATTCGGCCTCCTCTCACCGGTCCGGGAGGAGCACCTGCGGGATTGAGACGCCTTTGACTTTCCTTGGGCCGGGTGGTCTACTTCCGGTGACCAAAATGGAGAAATCATGCATGATTTCTTGATCATCGGATCCGGGTTCGGGGGTAGCGTCAGCGCGCTGCGCCTCGCTCAGAAGGGTTACTCGGTGGCGGTCCTGGAGGCCGGGAAGCGACTCCGGTCGGACGACTTTCCGACCACCAACTGGAACGTCTTCAAGTACCTCTGGGTTCCCCCCCTGCGATGCTTCGGCATCCTGCGCATCACCCCTCTCTCCGACGTCCTGATCCTGAGCGGCACCGGGGTCGGCGGCGGCAGCCTGGGCTATGCGAACACCTTGCTGACGCCCCCAGCCCCCTTCTACGCAGACCCCCAGTGGGCGGAGATGGACGACTGGGCGGCGCGGCTGGCGCCCCATTATGAGACAGCGAAGCGCATGCTCGGCGCGGCCCGCAACGAGCGCATGAGCCACACGGACGTCGTCCTCAAAGAGGTCGCCGAGGCCGCGGGCTGTGCGGACACCTTCCGCATGCAGGACGTCGGCGTCTTCTTCGGTGAGCCCGAGGTCACGGTCACGGATCCCTTCTTTGACGGCCGAGGCCCCGAGCGGACCGGTTGCCACCACTGCGGCGGCTGCATGGTGGGCTGTCGCCACGGTGCGAAGAACACCCTGGACAAGAATTATCTCCACCTGGCCGAGGGCCTCGGCGCGGAGATCTTCCCGGAGACCACCGCCTCCCTGGTCCGACCCGTGGAGAACGGCTACGCGGTGGACACCTACCGGACCACGTCCTGGCTGCGTGGTGGCCAAAAGACCTTCGAGGCCCGACAGGTGGTCTTTTCAGCGGGGGTTCTCGGAACCCTCCCCCTGCTCTTCCGCTGTCGGGAGACCGGGAGCCTGCCCCACCTCTCCCCCATGCTCGGGGCCCGGGTCCGCACCAACAGCGAGACCCTCACCGGCGCCACGGCGCGGCGGGGAGATATTGACTATTCCGAAGGAGTCGCCATCACCTCGAGCATCTTCCCCGACGAGGTCACCCACGTGGAGCCCGTGCGATACCCCGCCGGTTCCGACGTGATGAGCGGACTCACCACGCTCCTGACAGACCCCGCCCCCCCGGTCCGCCGGATCTTCAAGTGGCTCGGGAACATCTTCCGGCATCCCATCGACTTCCTGCGGGTCCTCTGGCCCTTCGGCTGGGCAAAGCGCACGGTGATCCTGCTGGTGATGCAGACCCTGGACAACTCGATTCGGGTGTTCCGGAAACGGCGCTGGTGGTGGCCGTTCAAAAAATCCCTCGTGTCAGAGCCCGAGCAGGCACATGAGCGAGTCCCCGCGACCATCGCCCAGGCCCAGCCCATCACCCGGCTCCTGGCCGAGAAGATGAACGGCGTCGGCCAGAGCGCGCTCAACGAGGTCCTCCTGAACACAGGCATCACTGCGCACATCCTCGGTGGTTGCGCCATCGGTCCCGACGCGGACCATGGCGTGGTGGACAAACACGGCCGAGTGTACGGCCACGAGGGCCTCTACGTGGCCGACGGTTCGATCATCCCTGCTAACCTCGGGGTGAACCCCAGCCTGACCATCACGGCCCTCTCGGAGCACGTCATGAGTCACGTCCCCCCGAAGGACGCCGACGCTGCATCGTAGTATGGCCCGGATCCTGCTGATCAACCCGCCGGTCCTCGCAGCGGACCTGGTTCAGTTCGACCTCTATGTAGAGCCATACCCTTACGGACTGCTCCAGATCGGGGCGTGGCTCAAGGACCGCGGGGACGAGGTCCATCTCCTGGACATGATGGGCTACGACGTCAACGCGGTGACCGAACTCTCCGGCTTCTCCGAGGCGGACCTCACGCCCTGGGGCCGGCTGCGCGCGGGGAGCCGGGAGGTCGAGGGCCTGGAGAAGGAGGTCTACTGGTACGGACTGCCCCTGGGCGCATTGCGAGAGCGCCTCCGGGACCTTGGGGAGTTGGACGAGGTCTGGGTGACCTGCGCGATGAACTTCAACCGTCCTCCCGCCTTCGACGTGATCCGGGTGGTGCGGGAGATGAGCCCCGGGGCGACGATCCGCTTCGGCGGGGCCTACCCCACCTGTAGCCCTGAAGACGCGAAGGAGAGCGGCGCGGACGAGATCTTCCAGGGTCGAATGGAGGATGCGGACCGGCTCCTCCCGAACTTCGGCCTCACGGATCGACCCATCGAATTCGGCCTCTTCCGCCTGAGCAACGGCTGCGACAAGCGCTGCTCGTTCTGCGTCAACAGCCGCCAGGAGCGGAAGGTCTTCTATCCCGTCGAAGAGGTGCGGGACTACCTCTGGCGGTATCACGAGGCCTACGGGATCACCGAGTACACCAACCAGGATCCCAACATCATGCTCTTCGAAGACACCCTCCACGGCTTCCTGGAGATGTCCGCGCGGGAGGAATGGGGCTTCGGGTTCAAGTTCGACATGGGGGTCCAGCCCGGCAGGCTGGACCGGCCGCTGCTGGAGAAGATGCGGGACGCGGGGGTGCGCACCCTCACGGTGCCGGTGGAGTCTGTGGACGCAACCACCTTGAAGCGCATGCGCAAGCACTACTCGGGGATCTCGTCGTTCCGGGTGCTCCGGGACGCCGCGGAGCTGGGCTTTGACGTATCCCGCTTCCACTGCACCTTCATCATCGGCCTGCCCTAAGACGACCTGCGGAGCATCCTGAGGCTGCATCACGCGATCCTCAACCTGGGCGCGCTGTCCTGCGTCTTCCCGATCTCCGTTGTGCCGGGATCCCTGGAGCACGAGCGCTACGCGGATCGTCTCGAGGGCAAGACCATGGAGGAGCTCAACGGCCACCTCTGGCCCCTGGTCGAGCGGGGGAAGGACGTGGAGATGTACGATGCGCTCCTCAACGTGCTCTACCTGCCATACAGCACCCGCGCAGAGGCCTTCCTCAGCAGGCTCCCCGGGCAGGTCCAGGACATGTACCACGAGGAGCGGGAGCGGGCGCCGGAGTATGTGGCGGCGCTGCTTGACGCGCCAAAGGACTCGTACGCAACCTTGGATGCGATCAACGCCCGATTCAGCGCCGGCTCAGGTGCCGGCCCTCGGAACAGCGTGACCGGAGAGGATCTCTCCCCGATCGAGCGCTTGTTCAAGCGAACCCTCGGCGAAGGAGTCGCTATCAGCCACGGGACGGGGAGACGAGGCGGAGTCAAGTACAGCAGCCTGCGCTTCGGGCTGGCTGCCGGGCGGCCGACGGTGCGGGAAGACGGACTGATCCTGGGCGCGGTCAAGGAGCGGCTGGCCAACTACCCCGAGGCCCTGGGGACCCTGCTGTCCCGGATCCGACAGGAGGACCGGGCATTCCCGGCCCGGGGGATCGAGTTCCGCCCCGGCGGACGAAACCGCGGAAACGAGGTCCGACTGGACTGGGTGCCGGAGGTCGACGCCGGAGCCCTGGCCGCAGCCGCTGCAGAGGCCGGCGGCCTCAGACAGAAGACTCCCTGGAATCCTGTGATGCGGCAGGTGGTGGTCCTCCTGGACGCCCGGGGCGTCCGGGACGTGCGGGGGGCCGCCCGCCTGGATCCGGCCCGGGCCGCGGCGCGCTTCGAAGATGGGGGTGCCCTCCTCCAGGCCCTCCTCGCCCGAGCGGAGCGGATCCTCTGGTCCGTCTCCCTCGTGGGCCTTGGGGAGCGGGAGCTGACGCTGGTCTTTGACGAAACCGAGGTCCGCCTCGGCCTCCGTTCTGACGCACCAATGGGAGATCCCACCGAAGTACTCAGTTGCAGGCCCCCGCGCCCTCCTGGATCACGTTGACCGCCATGCTCTCGCCGCGCCCGACGAGGAGGTTCACGGGGATCATCAGCCCGGGCTGAGGCAGGAAGCTGCAGTTCACGCCGGTGGGGAGCGGTGGGAAGCTGAGGAAGACATCTCCGGTACCCGCGCCGTCAACGGCCTCCGGTGACAGGACCATGTGCTCCCATCCCCCGAGTCCGTCGATGCCGTCCGCGAGGGCCTTGATCCCGTCGACGATGTCCTTGGCGGTCTTGATGGCGGTGAAGATGTTCTCCTCCCCGAGGAGACCCTTGATGTTCTGCAGCAGGTCGATGAGACCCCAGATAGCGTCGTTGATCGCGGCGGAAAACTCCGGCGCGATGAAGAGAAACACCGTCAGGACCGGATCAGCGGCGAAGCCGGCCCCGTATGCGATCCAGGGATTGCCCGGCACCACGAACCCCGCCGCGGAGCCGTGGATCGAGTAGAGCACGGGCGGGTTGTCGGGCAGGGGCAGGGAGGCCTCGATGAGATCCTGGATGACGAGCATGATCACCATCTGACTGAGGGCCTTGCCCACGTCCTTGAGCAGACCGCTGTAGGTGGGGATCGTCGCGAGGACCTGTTGGATGGCGAAGGTGACCGCCATCTCGACGAGGGTGAGCGGGGCCTCGATGGTCTCATACCCCTCGTCGGTCTCCCGGGCTCCGAGGGCCAGCGCCGCCGCGGTCTGCGCGGTCTGGGCCACGACAGCGTCCATGGCCTCGCCCGCCAAGGCCTCGAGGGTTTCCATCGCATCCATGACCGCGACGGGGGAAGGCTCCAGGACGGCCAGCTCCGCCTCGAACGCTGCGAGTTCCTCACCCTTGGAGACCAGGTCGGCGAAGGCCTGCTCGTCGAAGTCACCGCCCTCGAGTTGGGCCAGCAGCGCCGTCATCTCCTCCATCGCAGCGAGCGCGCCGGAGGCCGCGGCCTCGAAGGCTGCGTCGTCGGGGTTCGGCCCGAGGCCGGCCGCGGCGAGCTGGTCTGCGGTGGGCCATCCGCCGGGGAGGGGGATCAGCAGGTCTGTCTCACCCACGAAGCCCGGCGCGCAGGATCCGGCGAGCGCGGTGAGCCCCGCAGCGATCGCGCCGAGCTGTCCCTCGTCCTCCACGGCCGCGGCCATGGCCAGGTGCGCCAGCTTCCCGTGGAGGTCCCCCAGGCGTTCGGAGACGTGGAGGTATTGTTGATCCAGCGCGTCGTGGACCACCTCCACCGTAGCGCTCCCGTTGATCCCCAGGCTCTCCGACGCGCAGGTGATCGCCCAGGTCCCGGGCATGTCAAAAGACACCGTAAGATCCTCGAGTACCCCGTCCGGGGCCGAGATCATCACATCTCCAGGGTCGTCCATGGGCGCCCCGACCCCGTCCACAGGGAGACATTGGACATGGACCAGGCCGCCCTCCGAGGCCTTCTCCACCATCGGCGCTGACAAGATCACCACGAAGGTCCAGGGCTCCCCCGGCCCCGGAGGTGGGACGTCCGGCGGGACGTCCGGCGGGACATCCGGAGGCACTGTGTCCGGTGGAAGGTCGGACTCCTCGGCGTCCCCCAAGGCGTCCTCGGTGCCCACTTCGACCACGTCCGTCAGGGTGTCGACCGCGCCGTCCGGAAGGGGAGCGGCGTCCCCTATGATGTCAGCGGGAGGACTCTCATGGTCAGCCCCCCCGTCGCCGGGCCCAACGCCATCGCCGACTCCGCTGTCCGCGGGGGCTGCATCCGTCCCGCCGCCCGCGGATTCGCCCCCCCCGCCGTCGGCGCAGGCACCCAGGAACATGACCATGAACAGTATCCCGACAACTCGGTTCAGCATCCGGCCCCTCCTCGCTCACTCGATGCCTGGATATTCGCGGACACGGGTGGGAGATGCAAGCAGTGCGGCTTCGGGAACGGGCGCATCCAGTGCTCATGCCCAGGTCGAAGACCGGTGCCCAGAACGCAAGCTCGGTGCCCAGAGCGAAGCTCGGTCCCCAGGTCGAACACGTATGATCGCTGCTACCAACATTCGGCTGAGCACGGAGAACCCTCCCCCCTTGTTGGGGGAGGTGCCCGAAGGGCGGAGGGGGGAGGACCCCGTGCAGAGACGCAAGCCGAGAGGATCAGTTCATGGAAAAGGCCGCGGTCCAGGTGCGGTCCCTCTTCGGCGTGCACTTCTGATGCGATTCATCGCACTCACCCTTGCACTGCTCTTCGCCGGCTGCTCCCCACCGGTGAAGCTCTCACGGGAGGCAGCCCTCGTCCGATCGAAGTGCGGCGCATGCCACCCGCGGCCTGGCCCGGATGACGAAACAGCGGCTGCCTGGAAGAAAGTTAAGGGATGGCATCAGGAGAAGCTCGGTCTCTCCAATGAGGAGGGCGACCAGATCCATGACCACCTGCGCGGGCTGATCTCACCCAAAGTGTCGGGCATCAATCGGTGATCCAGCCCCCGCCGAGCACCCGGTCTCCTCGGTAGAACACTGCGGCCTGCCCGGGGGTCGGTGCGAAGGCCGGCTCTACGAGTGTGATCTCCGCGCGGCCATCTGATCGCAGCACGACCCGTCCGAGCCGCGGCTGGCCCGTGGAGCAGATCTGAACCCCCACATCGTCGTCGGGTCCCGGAGCGTCGGTGAGCCAACAGAGCCCTGCCACGTCGATCCGCCGAATGAGGAGATCCTCGCGGCGGGTGGTCAGCTCCACCCTGGCGCCGTCCGCATCGACCCGGGAGACCCAGGCCGGCCGCCCCAGGGCGATGCCGAGGCCCCTGCGCTGGCCCCGGGTGAACCGGTGGACACCGGCGTGGGTCCCGAGGACCTTCCCGGACACATCCTCGACGACCCCCTCCGGGACCACACCGTCGAAACGACGCCGCAGGGTCTCCCCCATGGGGATCCCGGGATCCGAGAAGCAGAAGTCCTGGCTGTCGGGTTTGGCGGCCACAGGCAGACCAAAGCCGAGGGCACGCTCCCGCACCTCGGCCTTGGTCATCTCACCCACGGGAAAGAGGGTCCGGCGGAGCGCCTCGAGGGGGAGGGAGAAGAGGTAGTACGACTGGTCCTTGCCCGAATCGACGCCGCGCAGGAGCGCCACATCGCCCCCGTCCCGCCGAATCCGGGCGTGGTGCCCCGTGGCGATCCAAGCGGCCCGTCGATCCGCGGCCCAGCGCACCAGCGTCCCCCACTTGAGGGCCTCGTTGCAGAGGATGCAGGGGTTGGGCGTCTGTCCCCGGCGGATCTCGTCCCACGCGGGGCGGAGCACCTCGACCGTGAAGGCTTTGCGTGCGTCGACTACGTAGAAGGGAAATCCCAGGCGATCCGCTACGTCCCGCGCCGCGGCGGTGTCCTCCAGGGAGCAGCAGGCCCGCGGACGGGCGTCGTCCTCGCAATCCCAGAGACGGAGGGTCACGCCGATGACCTTGCGCCCCTCCTCAGCCAGCAGGGCAGCGGCCACCGCAGAGTCCACGCCTCCACTCATTGCGACCACCACGACGCCGGACGCGCCGGGGATGCCCATCAGGCCGGGACCCCTGGGGTGACCAAATCACCCAGGCTGGCGCGACGCTGCGCATGGACCACGTCGGCGACGATCGTCAAGGCGCTGTCCACCTCCTCGGACGTGGTGTCGTGTCCCACGGAGAAGCGGAGCGCGCTCTGGAGGCGGCGGGGCCCCAATCCCATGGCCTTGAGGACGTGGGAGCCCTCCTCGGCATTGGCGACGCAGGCTGATCCACGAGACACTGCGAGCCCTGCGAGGTCCAGGTCGATCTCCAAAGCGGCGGCGTCGACGCCGTCGAAGGACAGGCTCAGGGTATTGGGCAGGTGGCGCTGCGGATCCCCGTTGAGGATCACGCCGCCGCATAGCTCACGGATCCCATCGAGGAGGCGTCGCCGCAGCTCCGCCTGGCGCAGCGCGTCCTGCTCCTGGCTGCCGAGGACCATCGCGCAGGCGGTACCGAAGCCGACGAT
This sequence comes from uncultured Myxococcales bacterium, assembly GCA_964576155.1. Lineage (GTDB taxonomy): Bacteria > Myxococcota_A > UBA9042 > CAIXZC01 > CAIXZC01 > CAZNWW01. The sequence goes on from CAZNWW010000072.1 coordinate 10,235, forward strand.
CCCGGCTACGTTCTCCGTCCCGGCCCGCCGGTTTCGCTCCTGGGGACCGCCAAGGGAAACAGGGTTCAGGGATACGCCGCGACGGATGAACAAGGCCCCAACCCCCTGCGGGCCGCCCAGCTTGTGAGCGGAGAGGGTGAGGAGGTCTACGCCGAGGCGCTCCACGTCCAAGGGGATCCGCCCCGCAGCCTGGACCGCGTCGGTATGCATCAGCACGCCGCGCTCCCGCGTGACGGCTGCGATCTCTTCCACGGGCTGGAGTGTCCCCACCTCGTTATTGGCGGTCATGACCGACACCAGACGGGTTTCGGAGTTGATCAGGCCAGGGAGGACCCGGTGCCGCACCCGACCGATCCGATCGGAGAGGAGGAGACGGCCGCGGTGGCCCTGGCTCATCAGGCGTCGGCACGGATCGAGCACGGATCGGTGCTCCAGAGCGCTCACGATGACCTCACCCGGTGGACGCCCTTCCATCGCACCCAGCACGGCGAGGTTGTTGGCCTCGGTGCCGCCGCTGGTGAACACGATCTCGTCGGGATGCGCGCCCAGGAGGGCCGCAACCTCTGCCCTGGCCCTATCGATCGCAGAGCGCGCCCGGCGTGCCTCTGCGTGGACCCCGGAGGGGTTGGCGAAACGCCCCTGCAGGAACGGCCGCATGGACTCGAGCACCGACCGCCGCAGTGGGCTTGTCGCGTTGTGATCGAGGTATATGCGGTTCGCTTCCATCCCCCCCCCTGTAACTTCGAAGCTAT
>CAZNWW010000073.1:0-10896 GCA_964576155.1 uncultured Myxococcales bacterium
CCGGTGTTGGAGACCGGTGAGGATGAGAGCAGGACGGGGTTCTCGAAATGCACACCACAGAAGTCGATGCTCAAGTCTCTTTTGAAAGCCATCACTCCCTCACTTCTGCCAGGTGGTCAATGATCGCCGTCGCCGCCGCCTTGCCGTCCCGGATGGCCTTGGCCACGAGGGAGGGCCCGCGTACAGCGTCGCCGCCGGAGTAGACACCCTCCCGGGCGGTAGCGCCTCCAGGTCCGGTGATCACGACCCGGCCGACGTCGTCGGTGGCCATGCCCATCTCTCCGGCGTCAGCCGTGGGCTTGAGCCCGATAGCCTCGATGACCAGGTCCACGTCGAAGACATGCTCCGTGTCGGGGACTGCCTCTGGCCTGCGTCGCCCTGAATTGTCTGGCTCACCCAGGCGGGTCCTGACGGCACTTACGCCGGTGAGGCGTTCGCCGTCCGAGAGGAAGTCTACCGGCTGGGTGAGGAGCATGAAGTGCACCCCGGCCGCCAGGGCCTGTTCCTTCTCCCGATCCTCGCCGGGCATCTGCGTGAACGAGCGACGGTACAGGACATAGACGTCCGCAGCGCCGAGATTCATCGCCGTGACCGCGGCGTCCATAGCGGTGTCCCCACCGCCGATGACCGCTACCTGTCGTCCCTTCACGATCGCAGCAGCTGCGTCGGGCTCATCCTTGGCCGTGCCGAGGAAGCCCAGAGCCTCCAGTAACCCCTCTGACGGGCGGTTGTCTGCGTCCAAGGTCAACCCCTGCCAGGCGCCGGTGGCGATATAGACAGCGGCGAACCCCTGGCCGAACAAGCCGTCCAGCCCGTCACCATCGGAAACTGTCTCGCCGCAACGGATCTCCACTCCCAGGTCCGTGATGTCCTGGACCTCACGCTTGATGAACTCCTTGCTCAGGCGATGCTCGGGGATCCCATAGCGGAGCATCCCGCCGGGCTCTGCGCGGGCCTCGAAGATCGTCACTGCGTGGCCTCCACGGGCCAGCTCAGCGGCGCACGTGAGCCCCGCGGGTCCAGCGCCGATCACCGCGACCTTCTTTCCGGTCGATTCCCCCGCGCTGAGCGGCTGGAACCCCATGTCCCAGGCCCACTCGACCAGGAACCTCTGGAGCTGGCCGATACGGATCGGCAGATCCAAACCCTCCGCCGTACACCCCGCCTGACACAGACTGCAGGTAGGGCAGACCACTGAGCTGACGCCCCCGAGGGCGTTGTTCTCCTTGATCAGCGCTGCTGCACCCTTGAGGTTGCGCAGGCGCAGCTTGCGGATGAACACATCAGGGTCTGTGCCCGCGGGACAACCCGACGAGCATGGGGCGTCATGGCATAGTAAGCAGCGCGCCGCTTCGGCGACGGCCTGGTCCATGGTGAAGCCTCGTTCCATTGTGCGCCTCCTAAGGTTTCAGCCGCGCAGCCGAGCTGCCAGATCTTCGCTCTCCCGGGCGAACCTCTCGAAGGTCCGCTCGAGGCCGCCCAACACATCGACGGCGCGGGTAAGCGCGTCACGGTAGAAGCGAACAGTGACGTCTTCCAAAGTCGCCAGGCCGGACACTCCGGAGAGGTCCTCAGGTGGAAGATACTCCGCCCTGTCGAGGCCGGTCAGGGGCTGAAGCACGACCTCGTTAAGTCGCTCCTTTCGGAGGAACTCGAGGCGCTTGCCGCGCTTTGTATGGAGGCGGGCAGCCTTCTTCACGGCGTCCCCCGTGTCTCCAGCCTCCATGGCTGCGGATGCGAGATCCGCAGCGGCGCTTTCGAGCGCTTGGGCAAAGAGAATTACCGTCCCGAAGGACGTCAGTTCCGGAAATTCAGTGCTCATGAATCGCTCCCTCGCCGGACCAATCACACCCAGCGAGTGATCACGACCTTGCGCTCGGTGAAGAAGTTGATCCCGTCCATGCCCTGCCCGTGGAGGTCGCCGAAGAACGAGTCCTTCATGCCGCCGAAGTGGAAGTAGGCCATGGGGGCCGGCACCCCGATGTTGATGCCGATGTTCCCGACCTCGACCTCGTACTTGTACCGCCTGGCAGACTTGCCGTTCGATGTGTAGATCGTCGAGGCGTTGCCGAAGCGGGACTTGTTCGCCACCGCGATGGCCTCGTCGAGGTCCTTCACCCGGATCATGGAGATCACCGGGCCGAAGATCTCCTCCTGGACGATGGTCATCTCCGGGGAGCAGTTGTCGAAGACCGTCGGGCCGATCCAGTAGCCCCCGGGGTAGCCCGGGACCTCGACGCCGCGCCCATCGAGGGTCAGATCCGCGCCCTGCGCTACCCCCTGGCCGATGAAGTCCACGATACGGTCGCGGTGGGCCTTGGCCGTGACGGGGCCCATCTGCATGGTCTCGTCGAGGCCGTTGCCCACCTTCATGGCCTTGCAGCCCTCGACCACCGCCGCCGCAACCTCGTCCGCGGCGTCACCCACGAGGAGCAGGACCCCGCCGGCGAGGCAGCGTTGGCCCGAGTTCCCGAGGCAGGAGCTGATCAGGTTGGGGACGATGGCCTTCAGGTTCGCGTCGGGCATGACGGTCAGGTAGTTCTTCGCGCCGCCCTGGCACTGGACCCGCTTGCCATGCTTCGCGGCGCCCTCGTAGATGATCCGGGAGACGGGCGTGGAGCCCACGAGTGAGATGCCCTGGACCCGGGGATCCTCGATGAGGGCCTCGGCCACCTCGCGGTCCCCGTTGACCATGTTGATCACACCCGGAGGGAAGCCCGCCTCGTCGATGAGTTCGCAGATGCGCGCCTGGGTCAGGGGCACCTGCTCCGAGGGCTTCACCACGTAGGTGTTCCCGCAGGCCACCGCGTTGGGCAGGAACCAGAAGGGCACCATCGCGGGGAAGTTGAAAGGCGCTATGCAGCCGAAGACGCCCATGGGCTGGCGAATCGCCTCCTCGTCGATGCCCGGCGCGGCGCCGTCCTCAAGGATCTGCCCCATGAGCAGGCTCGGGATGCCGCAGGCGAACTCGATGTTGTCCACCATGCGCCGCACTTCGCCCCGGGCCTCGTCGATGACCTTCCCGTGCTCCTGGGCGACGATGCGCGCCAGCTCTTCGTAGTTCTCCTCGATGAGGGCCTTGAGGCGGAACAGGGGCTGGACGCGGAAGTTCGGCGCGGTCTCACGCCACTCGGGGTAGGCCTCCTGGGCCGCATCCACGGCCGCAATGGTCTCGTTCCTCGTGGACATGGGCACCTCGGCGATCTGCTCGCCGGTCGCCGGATTCACCACCGGCAGGCTGCGGGCGGACTCCGAAGGCTCGAAGTCTCCGTCGATGTAGTTCTCTACGCGGCCATACTGGTTCTTGACCTCGGGCAACAGGTGGGTGTTGTCGGACATGGACTCTCTCCTTGCCTATGGACTGGCCGATCAGGCCTGGTGTTTTGCTCAGATGCGCCCCATGGCCCGGCCGAGCCGGTCCAGCGCGTCGTCAATCTCGGTTTCGGTGATGAGCATGGGCGGACTCAGGCGGAGGACGTTTCCGTACAACCCCCCCTTGCCTACCAACATATGCTCCTCCCGGCAGGCCTCCAGCAGGGCATTGGCCTTCGCCGCGGAGGGCGCCCGGGTGACGGGATCCTCTACGAACTCCAGGGCCTGCATCAGGCCCTTTCCGCGGACCTCGCCGATCTCCGGATAGCGCTCAGCCAGGGCCGCCAGACCCGCAGCGAGGCGCTCACCCAGGACGGCGCTGCGCGCCACCACGTCCTCGTCCTCGATGGTCTGGATCGTGGCCAGGGCAGCGACCATGGAGATCGGGTTGCCCCCGAAGGTGGAGATGGACAGACCGTTCAGGCTGTCGGCGACCTCCTCCGTCGCCACGGTGGCGCCAATGGGCATCCCGTTGGCCATGCCCTTTGCGAAGGTCATGACATCCGGCTCCACCCCGTAATGCTCGATGCCGTTCATGTAACCGCCGGTGCGGCCCCAGCCCGTCTGGACCTCGTCGCAGATAAAGATCCCGCCGTGCCGCCTGACAATCTCCACCGCTACCTCGAAGTACTCCTTGGGAGGCACGATGAAACCACCGACGCCGAGGATCGGCTCTGCGATGAACGCAGCGATCCGCCCCGTGGTCTCCGTGGCGATGAGCTCCTCGAGGTCCGTCGCGCAGCGCATGTCGCAGCTCGGATATTCGAGGCCCAGCGCGCAGCGATAGCAGTAGGGAGCGTGGGCGTGCTTGATGCCCGCTACATTGCTGGGGATCATCCGCCACGCGCCGTGGCCGCAGAGGTTTATGGCAAGCTGGGAGCGTCCGGAGTAGCAGTGGCGCAGCGCAATGATGTCCCCCGCACCGCCCGCATGGGCTCGGGCCAGGAGGATCGCGGTCTCGTCGGCCTCGGTGCCGCTGTTGGACAGGAAGGACTGCTTCAAGGGCTCCGGGGTCACCTCCGCCAGCTTCTCCGCGACCCGGACAATCCACTCGTTGGGGTAGAGGGTCGACGTGTGGCCGAGGGTCCGGAGCTGGTCGATGACCGCGTTGTTGATCCCCTCGTTGCAATGCCCGAGGCTCACCGTCAGGATGCCGCCGAAGAAGTCCAGGTAGCGCTTCCCCTCGACGTCGGTGACGTAGAGGCCCTCTCCCGACGCAAGGACCAGGGGCTCCTTGTAGTAGTTGATCGTGCCAGGAAAGAGGAACTGTCCCTGCTTCTCGAGGACGGTGGTCTTGTCCATGCTCAACCCTCTTCGTTGGTGGGCGCGAAGGGGGGCTTGCGGTGCAGGAACCGGCCCTGGCCGGGCTGACCCGTGAAGACCCGGTCTCTCACGATGACCTTGCCGCGCAGCAACGTCGTCTGAGGCCACCCTGTGACTCGGGTACCCTCGAAGGGGCTGTAGTCGCAGTTGGTCGTGAGGACATCGGGAGTGATGGTAACCTCGCAGGCGGGGTCGAAGATCACGACGTCAGCGTCCGAGCCCACTTCGAGGGAGCCCTTCTGCGGCCACAGCCCGAAGAGGCGGGCCGGGTTCTCACAGAGGATCTCTATCATCTGCTCGACGGTCAACCGCCCCTGGCGGACGCCGGCGCTGTAGGTCAGCGGGACCATGGTCTCGATCCCGGGCATGCCGAAGGGAATCGATCGATAATCCCCGTTCCACATGGCCTTCTGGGTGCTGTTGAATGTGCAGGTGTCCGTGGCCATGACCTCGATGTCGCCGTCGGCCAGACGCTCCCACAGGGTCTCCTGGTCCGCGGGCTTGCGGATCGGCGGGCAGGTCCCGAAGTGGTGCCCGTCCTCGCGCTTGAACAGCTCGTCGTCCAGCAGCAGGTACTGGGGTCCGGTCTCCGCGTGGACGTTGATTCCCCGACGGCGGGCCTTGCGGACGATGTTCGCCGCCTTGCCGGTGGACAGGTGGAAGATGTACAGCGCACCGTCCGCGGCGTCGGCGAGCTGGATCGCCCGGGAGATCGCCTCGTACTCGGTGACCCCGGGCCGGGTGACCGCGTGGGCGTAGCAGCCCGGATGGTCTGCGGTCTCGACCTCGCTCTGCAGGAGCTCGATGAGGTCGTTGTTCTCCGCGTGGACTCCGACCATGCCGCCGTAGCGCTTCGCCTCTCGGATGGCCCCGAAGAGATCGCCGTCGTTGGACTGCCAGCCCTGGGCCTTGTAGATCATGAACATCTTGAAGGTCGGGCAGCCCGCGCCGATGATCTCGCCGATCTCCCCGATCCGCTCCTCGTTCCACTCGGTGATACCGGCGTGGAGACCGTAGTCGACGCAGACCTTGGGATCGGCCTCGGCCCGACGGGCCCGGATTGCTTCCATCACCGACGCTGGACGGGCCTGGATGGCGAAGTCGATGAAGGTGGTGACGCCGCCTAAGGCCGCTGCCTTGCTGCCGCTCACGAAATCATCGGCGCTCACGGTGCCGCAGAAGGGCAGCTGGAAGTGGGTGTGAACGTCCAGCGCGCCGGGGAAGACGAGCCTCCCGGTGGCGTCCAGCACCTCACCGCCGTCAAGATCCCGGCCGACGGCTGCTACCTTCTCGTCAATAATTCCCAGGTCCGCGCGAGTGCGCCCGCGCGACGAGATCAACTCCCCGCCCTTGATGACGATGTCGTACTGCATTGTTCCCCTCTCAGGTTTCGACTCCTGGTGCGACCCGGCGGCGGCTACGGGAGCTGCTTCACCATGTTCCCGTAGGTTTCGGGCCGGCGGTCACGGTAGAACTGCCAGATGTCGCGAACCTCGGTGATGAGGTCCAGGTCCAGATCCGCGGTGATCAGCTCGTCCTTGTCCGGGCTCCCGTTGGCGATGATCTTCCCCCGGGGGTCACAGAAGTAGCTGTCGCCGTAGAAGGTGCCGATGTTCCATGGCGCCTCGGTGCCGATCCGATTGATTGCCCCGACGAAGTAGCCGTTGGCTACCGCGTGCGCTGGCTGCTCCAGCCGCCAGAGATACTGAGACAATCCCGCCACCGTGGCCGACGGGTTGAACACGATCTCCGCGCCGTTGAGGCCCAGGAGCCGGGCCCCCTCGGGGAAGTGGCGGTCGTAGCAGATGTAGACCCCGACCTTTCCGAACGCGGTGTCAAAGACGGGGTAGCCCTCGTTGCCGGGCTTGAAGAAGAACTTCTCCCAGAACCCTGCGACCTGGGGGATGTGCTTCTTCCGGTAGCGCCCCAGGTAGCTGCCGTCCGCGTCGATGACCGCGGCGGTGTTGTAGTAGACACCGGGCATCGCCCGCTCGTAGACCGGCAGCACCATGACCATGCCGTAGCGCTTCGCCATCTCCTGCATCACCACGAGGGTCGGCCCTCCCGGGACCTCTTCGGCCAGCCCGTACCACTTCGTATCCTGGCTGGGGCAGAAGTAGGGCCCGTTGAAGACCTCCTCGAAGCAGAGGATCTGCACGCCCTTCTTCGCCGCCTCCTCGATGAACGGTATGTGCTTCTCGATCATGGCATCCCGGATCCGCTCAACGGACTCGTCGGTCGAGATTGCGTTTCCAACCTGAATAAGACCACATCGGACAATTCGTGACATGACTCCACTCCTGACGTCGAAGACTGGGTTCACCGGCGGGACGACTTTACTGCATCCCCTGGGGCCGGACAAGGAGTGCGGCAGTCCAGGCCATCTTGATTATTCCGATAGAGACACTATATATTCGAGAGGACAGTCGGGTTTCGGGGGAAACGACAGTGAATCAAAGGCTTCCAGACGACCTGTTCATGGGATGTTCCATTGTCGATCAGCAGCACGCGGAGCTCCTGGATTGTGCTGAGCAACTGATGAACGCGCTCGTCGAACGCCGTGACGTAGCGACCGCGCTCCGCATCCACTCCTACCTGACCGACTACTCGTCGAGCCACTTCGCCCAGGAAGAGAAGATCATGGCTCGGTTCAACTACCCTGATCGAATTGCCCACGTCGCCGCGCATGAAGTCTTCAAGGCCCGCCTGAGGCAGATCGAGAACGAGATAGGGACCTGGGGTACAAGTTTCGAGCTGATGACCGAGGCCGAGGTCCTCCTCCCCGACCTGCTCCTCCACCACGTCCGTGAGCACGACATCAAGTTGGCCCGGTTCCTCCGGGAGCATGACCGCTCGGGCATGGGCATGCCTGATAGTGATGGGGGGAAACTTCGAACTTCGGTCAGGGCTGGGGAGTGCGGTGCATCCCCCTCGACGAGGACCAGGCACCGATGTCGGATCGGGTGCTCGAGAGGAGGGAGGAGTTGCCCGAGACCGCCTGCAGACCGGCGCCACTCCACCTTTGCTTCAAACCGATTTGGCCTTCTCCACCGCGCCTTCGCAGCTGTTGAACTCGCCTAAGTAGATTCGGTTGATGGCGTCGGGCATGTGGCTGCATCCTTCGCGGTGTACATCGTGGTGACCACTGGCATTAGCTTGCCGCGTCACATAGTAGTCTGCCATAAAATTCCCCGTAGTTAGATGCCTGTTTCTCCAAAATTTCCGGGGGGATATCCAACTCTTGCAGGCAAGAGTAACGGTTCACACTGATATATCTTAAGGATTTTCGCAGTTTTTTCAATCCTGAACTGCTGGATGATGATGATGCCTTGCGACCCGGTCCCGATACACGGCGATGGCCTCGTCGCGGTCCCTGGTGCCCGTAACGATCACTCTGCCGTCCCGATACACCTCGACCTCCATCGCCCCGATGCTGTGCTTCAGGTAGTCCCCTTCCCGGAAGATCTCACCGTCACCGCTCCATGACTCTACCAGCAGGTCCAGATCGATGGTCGCCCCCCGGGGCAGAGAGATCTCGACGCCGTTCCGACCACAAAGGCGGGTAGTGCAGAACCGGTCATCGATCCGCAGCTTTCCGTCGCCGTCTTCAGCGGCGGTGGCGGTCCTGCGGGCGATGATCCCTCGGGCCACCTCCTGGCGGTCGAGGCGCAGGGCGATTGCGTCCTCCAGGTCGAGGTTGAGGCGCGCAATCCCCCTCCCGAGCAGCGGCAGACTCCTCAGGAACGACGTAAAGAAGAACGTATGGATCCCGAAAAGGCAGAACGGCTGGTGGGCGAGAGAGCTGGTGATGTTGAACTTCTCCAGGGCCTTCGGCCCGACGGTGAAGCCGCGGCGACGGAGCTCCTCGACCCGCCCTTCCCGGCCGTCCAGGCGCTGGTAGACCGGGCTGAAGTAATCGATCCCGTAGGAGTCGAAGAACTCCCGCGCCACCTTGAGGTACCCTGGCTTCTCCACCAGGAAGAGCCTGCCCTGATCGACGTTGGTCCCGTCAGCCAGACGGGACAACCCGTTGTTGACGCAGTAGATGATGGCCGCGGTCTCGAAGGACAGGCGACAGCAGAGGTCGATGGCCAGGGTGGACCCGGCCTTGCGGATCTGCTCCCATACCGGCCGTCGGATCTCCTCGAAGATCTCGGTGACATAGGAGATCCGGTGGACGATACGATCCGCCCCGTAGAGTTCACGGAGCTCCTCGACGTGGATCTTCGAGTGGTCGACACGGACGCACAGCCCATTGCAGAAGGTCAGCAGGTGCAGCCGGCTCGTGTCGTCCTCCTCGAGCAGCCGGGCCGCGGCCAGGGTCGTGTCCAACCCGCCGGAGAACATCATGCAGATTTCTGTTGGGTCTACGCCCATCAGGATCTCCGATACCAGGCGGACTTTCCGATCAGCTTCGAGACCGCGCGCACGAGGGAGTCGACCTCCTCAGAGGTGTTGTCCGGACCCAGGGAGAACCTGAGCGCACCGCTCACGATGTTCGGCGCCAGCCCCATGGACTGCAGCACATGTGAAGGACCACCGTCTTCGCCATCGCAGGCCGCGCCGGTGGCGACCGCGAAGCCGCCCTGGTCGAGGTTGGCGGCGAGGGCTTCGCCGTCCCTGTTCGGATAGCAGACCAGGCTGGTGTTGGGCAGCCGGGGGACCTTGCTGCCCACGACGACCGCGTCGGCCGCGCTCCGCCACAGGCCTTCCTCTAGACGCTGTCGGAGATTGTCGACGTAGGCCATCCGTGTCTCCAACTCGATCCTCGCCAGTCGGGCTGCCTCGCCGAACCCCACGATCCCCGGCACGTTCTGCGTCCCGGGCCGAACCCCGCCCTCCTGCGCGCCGCCCCCGAAGAGCGGCCTCAGGAGAGTCCCGTCACGTACGTACAGCGCGCCAATCCCCTGGGGACCGTGGAGCTTGTGCGCGGACATGGTGAGCAGATCCACCTGCAAGGTCGTCACGTCCACGGGGAGGCGTCCGATGGCCTGCACCGCGTCGCAATGCAGGGGAACTCCGTCTTCGGCGCATGCGCTACCAACAGAGGACACCGGCTGCACCACCCCGGTTTCGTTGTTCGCCAGCATCACGGACACCAATCGCGGTCGGGGCGAGTTGGCTCCCAGGATCTGTACGGCCTCCATGGCCCCGGTTGCGGCTGGTGGAACGCGGGTGATTGAATGACCCGCCTCCTCGAGCGCGGCGGCACAGCGGAGCACCGAGGCGTGCTCCAGGGACGTGATGACGAGATGACCCGCGCCGGGCTCGGCCTCCATGACCCCACGCAGGGCCAGGTTGTTGGCCTCGGTGCCCCCGGAGGTGAAGAAGATCTCAGTGGGTGCTGCGCCGATGAGCCGTCCGACCTCCACGCGCGCATCTTCCACAGCCTCCCGGGCCTTGCGTCCCCTGGTGTATTGCGTGGACGCGTTGGCGAACGCACCGCGCAGGAAGGGCTCCATTGCGCTGAGCACCTCTGGCGCCAACGGCGTGGTCGCGTTGTGGTCGAAGTATCCGGACGTGGGCCCGCTCCCCCTGAATGCGCTACAAGGATAGCGACCCATGCTATCATGCGACAGGAGGAAATGACGATGCCCCCCTCGCCCCTGCGTGATCGGACCTCGACGAGTTCCTCTCCGGACAACACACCCACATGGGTGGAGGTCTCCATCGCCGCGGTCCTGGCGGCGATGTCTTTCGTCCCGGTGCCCCAGATCATCGGCCTCGTGGATCACCTCACCCAGCTCCCCGCCACTCTGAAGCTTCTCCATCCCGAGCTGTACAGCGGCGACCTGATGATGGTCTACGGCAACCAGGATCAGCTGAGCCTGTACACCGAAATCCTCGCGTTCGGCTCCCGTACCCTGTCCCTGGAAGGGACGCTGCTGCTCCTCGCCTTCTCGTGCCGAGCCGCTATGGCGTGGGGCATGCTGCGGCTCGGCCGCAGGCTGAGCGGGAGCCTCCGCTGGGGCCTCGTTCCGGCGGCCGCCGCCCTGGTCATTCCCTTCTTCAGCACCGGGGGAAACACAGAGGTCTTCGAGTTCCTCTATCCCCGCACGGTGGTGATGTCCCTGGTACCTCCGCTCCTCGCTCACATCGTCTCCGCCGAGCGGCCCCGCTGGCTCGGCGTGGGCGTCGTCCTCGGCGTCGCGTTCGTCATCCACCCGCTGACCGCGGTGCCCGTGTCGTGTTTCTTCGGCG
>CAZNWW010000074.1:0-10885 GCA_964576155.1 uncultured Myxococcales bacterium
TAACCCCCGCCGGGAGCTCCGACTGCGGCGCAGATTCGATACCACCCGCCGCGCCACCCGCGCCGCCGGACTGTCCGTAGCCGCCGCTGGCTCCCGCCACACCGGGGCCGCCGGCCCAGAGGCCGCCGGAGAACACACCCGCGCCCTGGGTGCAGCCGTCGCCCTGGATGCCGGTGTCGCCCTCAGCTCCGGAGAGCCCGTCTCCGCCGTCCATCTTCTTGATGGCCGTTGGGAAGCCCGCCTCGGTGGCGTGGCCGCTGCAGGCGTAGTTGGTTCCGCTGTCAAAGGTCCAGTTCCAGCCGGATTCGCCGTCATGCCCGGGGTTGAGCGGGATATAGGCGGGCTGGTTATACTCGGGGCAGACCACACCCCCGCCTATGGACGCGTTCGCTACGCCGCAGGAGGGATTCGTCCCGCCCCCGCCGCCAGCCTGGGACTGCCCGTTGCAGGTGTTCGACGCACAGGGGCCCGCGTTCGTGCCGCCCGCTCCATCGAGGGCGCCGCCGCCGGCGGATTGGGTCCCGAACCCCGTCGCGCCGCCGGTTCCGGTGGCGCCGACGCCCCCGAAGCCGCCACCGACAAGACAGTTCCGCAGCGCAAAGTGTTCGTCGGAATCGAGGGCGTATACCGCCAGGGACGTTGCGCCGTTCCCGGCGAGGGTCTGAGAGTCCACGTCGTACCCCGTGATCGTGAACCCGCTCACCAGCACCTCATCGGGTCCGCTGATCCCCTCCACGTGGACCGGCGCTATTGCCGGATCCCCGGGCAGGGGCTCCACGCCACTGATCTCCGTCTCGAAGAGGACGATGTTCCGGGAGAGGAAGTCCGGTGCGTAGCCACCGTGCAGCGCCAGGCCAGCGGGGAGCAAGAGGTTCTCCTCGTACACCCCCGCAGAGACGAGGACGTAGACGGCGTCGCCTGCTGCGTACGCGTCGAGGGCCTCCTGGATCGTCTGGAAGGGCGCTGCTAGGCTCCCGTCTCCGCCGGCTGCCGCGGCTGCGCTCACGAAGAGCGCGTCGTCGATGACGCCGTCGACCCCGTCGCAGTTCGCGTCGATGTACGTCGCGACGGGCGTAGGATAGGCCGGGATCCCGCCCACCAGGAAGTCCACGTCCGGCATATCGTCGTCCGTGTTCCCCTCTGGGCGCAGGCATTCGCAGCCGTCGTCCAAAACCCCGTTGACGTCCACCCACTCATAGGGCGCGCCCTGGATACTCTCAGTGAGACATTCCCCGATCACACACACGGGCGGCGAAGGCTCACCGTCGCAGACCGCAGAGCCGTGGTGGACCACCGGGTTGAGCTGCGCGGTGCAGTCGTTCCCGCAGACCCCGCAATCCTGGTCGGTGTCATAGACGCCGCCTGCGTCCATAAAGCCCTCGTCCACTGCCCCGTCGCAGTCGTTGTCCGCGCCGTCGCAGACCTCGGGAACGAGGCCCTCAGCGCTGCACGGGGAGAAGACATAGACCGCGCCGGTGAACTGGCAGACCTGCTGGCCTGCGCAGGCGCCCGTGGTGCACGATCGCACCAGGCCGACGGTGTCCGGGCCGCAAACGCAGCTCCCGGATTCAGGCATGCACTGACTCCCGCCGGGGTAGGCCTCGCAGGTGTACCCGGCCGGGCAGCCGGTCCCGTAGGGGGAGCCCTCGGCGCAGGATCGCCCGCAGAAGCTCTCCTCGCCGAAGTCCATGCACGCGCTCCCGGGGACCAGGCAGTCCCCGGCGGTGGTGCACGGCTGGCAGAGGTTGTCCGGCAGGGTCATGCAGACCTGGCCATCGCCGTAAGGGAAGGTCCCGGGGCCGCATTGGTCCGTGATACAGGTAGGGGCGCCGTCCATGACAACACACCACGGATCGATGGCCCCCGGGATGAGCTGCTCGCAATCGTATCCGCACGCGCCGCAGTGGGCCGGGTCGACGTAGAGCCCGCCCTGTATGAAATCCTCGTCCGCGGCGCCGTCGCAGTCATCGTCCAGGCTGTTGCAGACCTCGTCCACCGCAGGCTGCGCGTCGCAGGACCACCCTCCGCCGATGCAGATCCAGGTGCCGGTGCAGGCCGGACCCGTCGCGCAAAGGAGATCACCATCCGGTGTGGAGTTCGGATCCAGGGAGTCGTCCTGTCCATCGATGACACCGTCGCAGTCGTCGTCCACGTCGTTACAGAGCTCCGGCGCCGGGGTGGACGCGTTGCACTCGGTCCAACCCGGCATCGGCGCGTCGAGATCACAGGTGCGGCTCCCGAAGCAGGTCCCGTTCCCGTTGGTCACCGAGCAGGACTCCACGAGCCCATCCACCACGCAGGTGCAGGTGCCGGACATCGGGACGCATTGGCGCCCCTCCCCGAACTGGGAGCATTCGAAGCCCTCGGGGCAACACCCCTGGACACCAATGTCCATGGAGCAGGGGTTGTCCGGGGCGTCGTAGATACTCCCCGGCGCGCAGTCCCGAGCGCACCAGCCGACCGGGTCATCGGGGATACACGCGTCTGCGGGTCCCTGGCACTCCGCGTCGGTGGTGCAGGGCAGGCAGAGGTTCTCCGTCGGGATCGGCAGGCAGGCTACGCCGAGGTAGTCGAAGTAGCCCTCGTCGCAGGTCCCCACCACGCAGAGCGGGATCAAGGGCGTCGGGTCACAGGCGGGGGTCCCGTGGGCGACGGTCGGGCATTGGTACCCACAGGCACCGCAGTTCTCTGTCGAGAGTCCGTACTTGAGCACCGGCGGCTCCCCGATCATGGTCGCGAAGCCCTCGTCCGACTCTCCGTCACAGTCATCGTCGAGGCCGTTGCAGATCTCCTCTGCGGGGACATCCGCATTGCAGACCATCCCCTCCACACCTCCACAGATCTCGACCCCGCCGCAGACGCCGTACTGGTTCGAGTTCTCGCAGAGGCCGCCCGAGTCGATGTCCTCGTCCACCATGCCGTTGCAGTCGTCGTCCACGCCGTTGCAGGTATCCGCTGAAGGGATCGGCGCGGTGCAGTCCTTCCAGCCTTCCAGCAGGTCGCACACCTCCTGACCGAAGCAGATGCCGAAGACGTTCTCCTGGCTGCAGGCCTTGGTCTGGCCCACGTTGGAGAGGAGACAATCGCAGGAGTTGTTCCAAGGAAGACATTGCGCCCCATCATCCACGGGCTCGCATACGTAGCCCTCGGGGCAGGTCTCCGAGAACTCGGTCGCGCCGCTGCAATCCCGGAAGCAGAAGGTCCGCGGGTCGGTCTCACTCACCTGCAGGCAACGCGAGAGCTCGCCGAAGCAGTCCGAGTCCGTCTGGCAAGGGGTGCAGAGAAACGCGTCCTCGTCCAGGCAGGTGTTCTCACCGAACTTCACGTACCCGGGCAGGCAGGACACGAGGACACAGACCGGCTCCCACCCGGAGTCGTCGCAGAGCACCTCGTCAGCGCCCACGAACTTGGCCGGACAGGAGTTGCCGCAGGTACCGCAGTGCTCCACGTGGACGTACTGACCGACCTCGTTGAGGAAGCCCTCGTCAACGTCCGCATCACAGTCGTCGTCTAGACCGTTGCAGGCCTCGGGTCCCGGGGTCTTCGCCGAGCAGACCCAGCCGACGTTTCCCAGACAGGACTGAACGCCATCACAGACGCCGTGCTCATTGGCCACCTCACAGGCGGAGGGGTCGAAGTCCTCATCCGTCTGGCCGTTGCAGTCGTCGTCGATGCCGTTGCACGACTCGTGTGCGGGCTGGGGCGCGGTGCACCCGGTCCACCCCGTCGAGGGTTCACAGGTCTCTTCACCGAAGCAGGTTCCGAAGCTGTTGGTCACCTGACAGCCCTTCACCAGCCCCGCTGAGCCCTCGTCACAGTCGCAGGATCCGTTGACGGGCGAGCATTGCTGAGCCCCCCCGTCGATCTCCTGGCAGAGGTACCCCTCGGGGCAGGGCTCGATTGTGCAGTCCCGGCCGCAGAAGTTGCCGCCTCCCAGGGGCAGGCAGAGGTCGCCCACGTCCCCACAATGGAGGTCCACTTCGCAGGGCTGGCAGAGACGCGCCTTGTCCAGGACGCAGACGGAGATGTCGTCGGGCGCGGTCTGGGGGATCACCTTGCAGACCCAGCCCTCCGGACAGCCCTCGTCGCAGGTGGCCGTGCAGTACCCGCCCTCCGGAGAGTCCACGCACCAGCCGGACGTACAGTCTCCGTTGCCGCCGCAGGGATCTCCGAGAACCCCGGGCCACGCCCCATCCGGATCCGAGACGTCATCGGCGTCGCCGGCAATCCCGTCGCCAACGAGCCCGTCGGTCCCGACCACGTCCCCGCCGCCCCCCGCGTCCGCCAGGGGGCTTTTTGTCGCACAAGCTCCGTTCACACAGAACAGCCCGTCGTCACATTGGTGGTTGAACACGCAGTCACACCCGACCTCCGTACAAACCGTCACCGTCCCTCCACCGCTCCCCGAAGAGCAGCCGAGGGCAAGGAAGCTCAGCAAGGGAAGAATGCGCCACGACAAGGAAGATCGTGCCGTGTCCTTCCCGTCATCCCGAGCGAAGCCGAGGGACCTCAGGTGCTGATCTGGCGCATGGGCTGGGCCCGACGAGCCACACCACGCCATAGCGACGCCTGAGGTCCCTTCGGCAGGCTCAGGGCAGGCCCTTCGACTCTGCTCCGCTCCGCTCAGGATGACGGCCGTAAAACAACCGCCTTGCGACCGCTCTAAAGACCGTCGAAGACCGGTACAGACTTCCTTGTCGTGGTGCATCATCAATACCCCCACACGGTAGCATTGCCGCCGTCTGTTCCATCATCACCGGCGGCCGATCCCGTGATGGAGAGCCCCCCCAGACCACCGCCGCCGGCTTTGCCGGCACCGGCATCCTCGAAGACGTTGGTGTCGGAGTACAGGCTGGTCGGTCCGCCGACCACCGCGACGCCCACGGAGGGGCCGCCGCAGCCGCCGCCGCCTCCCCCGCCGCCGCCGCCGTCGCCGCCCCTGCCACCCGGGCCGCCGATGCCGGCGCACCACGCAGGCCAACCCGCGGCGCCGCCGGCGCCGCCCTGGCCGCCCTTGCCGCCGGCGCCCCCGTTGCCGCCCACGCCGCCTATGCCGCCGTAGCCGCGCAGGATCTGGTTAGCGGTGACGTCGGGCCAGGTCCCGGAGGCTCCCGAGTCGATGTAGACCGCAAAGCTCCCGCCGCCGGAGAGGCCGGGCTCGCCGCCGGTCCCGCTGCAGCCGCCTGCGCCGCCGCCGCCGCCGGTACCCCCGAGGTCACCCACGGCGTTCCCGACGCTGCAGGCGCCGGCGTTCTTGTTGTTGTTGATCCCAGCCCCGGCTGCGCCGCCCTGGCCGCCGGTCCCCGCCCCGCCGCCAGAGCCGTCGCCGGCCTGCCCCGGGGCCCATTGGCCGCCCTGGACCAGGCCCCACTGGCCCTGACAGCCGCCGCCGCCGCTCCCCGCCGAACCGGCGGAGCCGTCCCCGCCGCCAACCCCCACCATGTTCGAGTTGACATAGCAGTCGTATTTACACAGGTAGGAGGGTCCACCCTGGTAGGTAGCGTCGGTCCCACCGCTGGGGTATGAGCATCCCGGGGGCGGATTGTCCTTGGTCTGGGTATTCTCGGCGCCTTCGGACTCCATCCCCGGACAGCCGGCGGAGGCCCCGCAGCTCGGGTTGGTCCCGCCGTCGCCGCCAGGTTGGGAGTATCCGCTGCAGTTGCTGTTGCCGCATTCAGCGCTGTGCAGCCCTGAATTTCCGGCACCTCCGTTCAGCCCCGCGTCACCATTGCTGCCGTTGCCACCGGCGCCGCCCTGACCGGCGACGATGTGGTTGTTGATGATGTGGACGTTACTCGATGAACTCACCAGGTGGATCGCATAGGTCGGCTGCCCCTGCGCGTCCGCGCCGCCGGGCACGTCGTAGCCCAGGATCGTGAAGCCCGAGATCACCGTGGTAGTGACGATGAGCTCCCCGAAGATCGTCCCCGGGGTGATCTCGCCCGCCCCGAAGTCCGGGGCAGGCCCGCCGAGGACGGTGGGATAGAGGAGGATGTCCCGCTGGGAGAAGTCCGGGCTGTACCCTCCGTAGAGCTTCACGCCGTCGGCGAGGACGACCCGCTCAGGGTAGGTACCCGTGGCCACCAACACATGGCTGTGAACATCGGCGTCGAACGCATCCACGGCCTCCTGCACTGTGCCGAAGGGAGCGCCGATGGTCCCGTCGCCGCCCACCCCGCCTGCGGAGACGAAGATCGCAGTCTCCAGGTCTCCGTCGATGCCGTCACAGTCCCGGTCCATGTAGACGGCCCCGGGTGCGGGATAGCTGTCAAAGGTATCGGGTTCGTCCAGCGCCAGGTCCGGGACCGAGGGGCACTCGCAGCCGTTGCCCGTCCAGGCGTCCAGATCAGTCCAGGCTATGGTGGTACCGCAGGCGCCCCCGTTGCAGACGGACCAGTCCCCATACAGGAGAGCGCAGTCCCCGTCGTCACCACAGGCGGGGGCGCACCAGTCGTCCGCGCAGACCCCGACCGGGCAATCCCCGTTACCGTCGCAGACCGAAACGCAGATCCGGATATCCGGATGGCAGGTCGTCCCGGCGGTGTCCCCCACGCAGTCTACGTCGTCCGAGCAGAACCGACCGCCCCCGAGCACGTCCACGGCGCAGGCACCGAGGACGCAGTCGGGACCGCCTGGGAGGTCCCCGTCGCAGACCCCTGCGACGTGCTGCTCCGTGGCGCTCCACTTCACCGCGCAGTTCTTCCCGCACGCGCCGCAATGCTCGTCGGAGAGGTAGACGCCGCCCACGAGGAAGCCCTCGTCCACGACACCGTCGCAGTCGTTGTCCGCCCCGTCGCAGACCTCGACGTTGCCGCCGATATCGCAGTCTCCCCAGGTGTAGAGATCTCCGCTCTGGCCGCAGACCGAGATGCCGTAACAGACCAGATCCCCGCCATCGGCCGTGAGGGTGCAGGGACGCTCGAGGCCTACGTTGTCCATGCTGCATTGACAGGTACCCGAGACAGGTCGGCAGTACAATGCCCAGGGCAGGCCGCCAAGCACCTCCTCGCAGACAAAGCCGTCGGGGCAGCAACCCTGGACGCCCTCGACTCCTTCGCAGCCGGGATAGGGCGAGGTGTCGTCGCAGCGCTGCGCGCACCAGGCCCCGTCGTCGATGTCCAAGGGGAAGCAACCGTGCTCAGGTCCCGGGCAGTCGTCGGCCTCGACGCAGGGGTTGCAGCTCCCCGCCTGGAGGGGCAGGCAGACCGTCGGGTCGTCCTCGGGGAAGGGATGGAAGCCATCAGCGCAGTCTACCGGGACGCACTTGAACCCTTCCCCGCTCGGCTGGCACTCCACAGCGCCCTCGAGGACACCATCCCCGTCGGCCGCGAGGTTCGTCAGGGCCTCGGCGCAGTCGAGGTTGCACTGGCCGCAGTGGGCCAGCGTCCCGAACGCGCCGTCCCCATCCACGAATCCCTCGTCCACGTCGCCGTCACAATCGTCGTCCGCGCCGTTGCAGATCTCCTCGGAGGGATCCTTCGCAGAACAGAACCACTGGAACACGCCGTCGGAGGTCCCGCAGGCCCAGGCCCCGGTGCAGGCCTGGCTGACGTTCTGGCACGCGGGGTACCCGTCCAGACCGGTGACGTCGATGTCCGGATCCAGCACGTCGAAGAGGCCGTCACAGTCGTTGTCCACACCGTCACAGATCTCGGGAGCCGGATCCAGGGCATCACAGGCCTGCCAGCCCGCTTCGAGCCCCGAGACCACGCAGGCTTCGAAGCCCGTGCAGACGCCGGCCTCGTTCTCCACCTGGCAGGGACGCAGCTTGCCGTCCTGGTCACAAGTGCAGGACTGGCTCTCCCGTACGCATTGCCCGTCGGCGCAGAGGTAGTCGTCGGGGCAGCAGCCCTGAACTCCATCCTCGTCGGTGCAGTACCCCGGCTCTCCCGGCGCACCGGCAGAGTACGGGCTCCCATCGGAGCAGTCCCGACCACAGAAGGTGCCGTCGCCATACTCGACGCATTGATCCGTCGGCCCGAGGCAGTCCGTATCCGCAGCGCAGGGCAGGCAGAGGTTCGCCGTAGGGAGGGGCAGGCAGGTCTTGCCCTCCGAAGGATACCAGCCGTCCTCGCACGCGGTGACCACGCAAAGGGCCATGCCGGCCTCGGCCTGACAGACGACCTCGGCAGCGGGGGACTGCGCCACGCAGGGCACGCCGCAGCCGCCGCAATGGGCCTCGGATTTATCGTACACCAGGAGCGGCGGGTCCAACCCGGGGATCTCGCTGGCGAAGTCCTCATCGATCCCACCGTCACAGTCGTCGTCCAGGCCGTTGCAGCTCTCGGGGAGGGGCTCCGGCGCGGTGCAGAAGGAGCCCTCCTCGCCCAGACAGATCACGGTTCCGTCGCAGGTCCCGTACTCGTTGGACGCGTCGCAATCCGACAAGGTCAGGCCCTCGTCGATGATGCCGTCGCAGTCGTTGTCCGCCCCGTCGCAGATCTCGACCTCCGGGGTATCCGCGGTACACCCGATCCAGCCGTTCTCGGGAGAGCAGAAGGAGATCCCATAGCAGGTCCCCGCCTCGTTGATGACCGTGCAGGGCTTCATCTGGCCCGCGCCGCTCTCGGTGCAGTCGCAGGTGGTGTTCAACGGGACACATTGCTGCACCTCGTCATCGTCCTCCAGGATCAGGGTCTCGCAGGTGTACCCCTCGGGGCAGTCGACGCCGTAGTAGTTCTCCGGTGAGCAGTCCCGGCCGCAGAAGGTCTGGAGATCCGTCGGGGAGAGCTGGAGACAGCGGTCACCGGGGCCCACGCAGGACGCGTCGTCGGTGCACGGCTCGCAGAGGTGGTGAATCGCCGGCAGGCAGGCGTTCTCGGTCTGTGCCAGGACGAAGCCCACCTCACACTCCGTGACGCGGCATTCCGCCGCGTCGTCGATCACCTCGCAGGCCACGTCGGTCGCATGGGCGAAGACGCCCTCGCAGGACTGACCACAGCCACCGCAATGCTCGAACTCGATGTAGTGATCGGCCTGGTCCTTGAAGTCCTCGTCGACTCCGTCGTCGCAGTCGTTGTCCAGGTTGTCGCAGACCTCCACCTCGGGCTCCGCGGCGGTGCACGAGATCACGCCGCCGGGGAGACAGAGGATGGCCCCGAGACAGGAGCCAAATTCGTTATCCACGGAGCATGGCTGCTCGCCCATGTCCTCGTCGGTGAAGCCGTCGCAGTCGTTGTCCGTGTCGTCGCAGACCTCGGCCGCGGGGGTCTTCGCGCTGCAGAGGGTCAAGGCCCCGTCCTCGAGGCAGGTCTGGGTGCCCGGGCATTCGCCATGATCGTTGGTGATGTCGCATTGGAAGGCCTGTCCCACGTTCTCGGGAATGCACTGACAGAATCCGTTCACGGGAACACATTGAGGCGCCTCGACCCCGTCCACGCTCTCCACGTCCTGGCAGGCGTAGCCCCCGGGGCAGATGCCCGCGCTGCAGCCCCGCCCGCAGGAGGGCACGCCGCCCACATCGACGCAGAGGTTGTCGGCGCCGGTGCAGCTCGCATCGGTGAGGCAGGGCTGGCAGAGGCGGTCGAGCTTCGGGAGACAGTAGAACACAAGGCTGTCGCCCTCGGAGATTCCCCGGCAGTCCCAGCCCGGAGGGCATTCCGTGATGCAGGTCCGGGTACAGACGCCGAGACCCGGGGCCACCTCCATGCAGATGTTGGAGTCGCATTCGTCGTCGCTGTCACAGGGCGCGCCGAACGCGCCGGGCTGCGTAGGCACATCGAAGAGCAAGTCCGGGCCGACGATGCCGTCGCCACCCACCGCGTCGCTCCCCCCTCCGGATCCGGCCTCGCACCAGCCGTTGACGCAGACCCTGGCGCCAGGGCACTCAGCGTTGCTGGTGCATTCACAGAGCCCGGTCTCGGTACATTTTTCCAGGTCGAACCCCGTCTTGGGATCTTTCCCGCCGCCGCAGGAGGACACCAGGACAACGGCGAGGAGTAGCGAGCCCGCGTTGAAAGCGAGGTGACGAGTCATCGGGAACCTCCAACTGATGACGAATCCGTATCCATAATCATAGGATCTACCAGGTTGTTTTGGAAGTAGCGGCGTCACCCGCCGAAGCGCTGTCTACATCCCGCCCATCGCAGCCGCCCACTCCGCGTCGCCAAGCGACTTGTTGTACACCCGCACTTCGTCGATAAGCACGTCCGCGCCGGTGGCGCCGCTGATCCCGTAGCCGCCGATGCTGGGTGCGTTGGGGGCGTGGTCGTTGTTGGAGTTCACGTTGGTGACCGTCGACGGCAGCGCGGCCTCGCTGCTGGTCTCCTTGACCACTCCGTCGATGAGGATCTGCACCTGACTGTTGGTGACCCGGGCCCCGATATGGTGCCACTGGCCGTCGGCCAGGGTGCCGCTCCCGTAGGCGTTGTGGTTGTCGTCGTTGTTGCTCTGACCCGCCCAGTACCGAATCTCGTTGCTGCTGTTGAGGTTGAGGGTGTAGCCCTCCCGCGGGGAGCAGCAGGAGCCGAGGACGATGATCCCCTGCTGGCTGCCGGACAGGATCTTGATCCAGGCCATGAACGAGTACCCGCTGGTCATGTTCAGGTCCGAGAGGTTCCCGGTCAGGTCCATGTAGTCGTTCTCGCCGCTGCCGCCCGGGGAGCGGAGGGACCATGAGCCGTATTTTCCCTGGTTGTTGAAGGATACGCTTCCGTGCATCACCCCCGGGGTTGCGTTCCCGGAGATCCCCAGATCCGGGACCTGCCCGCCGCCGGTCTCGAAGTTGTAGTAGAGGACAAGGGCGGGGTCACCCTCGACGCACTGGCCGTTCCAACATTGCTCACCGGGGCCCCCGCAGGGGGTGCCGTTGGCCGCGGGCGTGAAGACACAGCCGGTGTCAACCGCGCAGGAGTCGTCGGTGCAGACGTTCCCGTCGTCGCACTCG
>CAZNWW010000075.1:0-10876 GCA_964576155.1 uncultured Myxococcales bacterium
AGCTCGGCCGCGCCGAAGTCGAGATCCGCGTCGGCTGCCCAGCGTTGGGCTTTCAGGGTCGGGGTTCGAAGGTGGACCACGGCCTCCCCGTCATGGGGGCGCCGCGTGCCCATCTCCACGACCTCATCGCCGATGGTAGCGAAGAAGTCGAAGCCGCCGGGCTCACCGAGGAGGCCGAAGACGGCGTAGCCACGACCGTTCCCCACCGCGTCCCGCACAGACTCTGCGTCCCGGGTCGTCACCCAGGCCCGATTGGTGTACCAACGGAAGCTCCTCGCGTAGGAGTCCACCCGATCACCATCGGACAGGGGCACGGGGCCGCCCACCTGCAAGAACTCGGCGAAGTGCGGGTACTCCTCCTCGAGAGGCTCACACAGCCCTCCACCGCCGGGGCAGATCGCCGGGACTTCGACGTTGCGATGGATGTCACAGGCCGCGATGATCGCGATGTCCGTACGGGCGGCAGCGTAGTTGAACTTCTGCACGTCCTCCACGTTCTCCTTGAAGATCAAGAGGAACGAGAGGTCGGGATTGCGCCCGGTGCCCGGCCCCATGAACCCATCAAAGCCCAGGAGCTTGTCGATGTCGTCCATGCCGGTGAGGAAGCCCACGTGCGCGTTGTAGATCTCCATGCCGTCCAGGGGGAGCGCGACGATACGCTCCGCAGAGATCGATGACTCCTCCGTATGAGGCGCCAGTACATAGCCGCCCAGGGCGTGGACCTCCGCCATGGCTGCCTGGGCGGTCTCGAGGGGGATCGAGTCCATATATGGCGTATTGAGAACAATCTCCGGCACCGGGGCCGCCATGCCGATGGGCATCTGCTTCGATCCCTCGACGCCGTAGTAGAAGAGGACCTCGTCCACGAGACTCCCATCTGGACAGGTGACGCGATTCGCGTAAACGCGATCCTGTTCGTCGTAGACCAACTCATCGCCCTCGTCAGGTCGATGCTGGAGCGCGTCCTCGTAAGGAACATCCGCTCCATGGTGGGCGTGATCAGTCATCATCAGGAAGTCGATGCCCATGTCGCACGGCGCCTCTCTGAGCTCGTCCAGGCATTGGGAATCCGGATCTCCCGTGCCGGGGCCGTCCCAACCCTCGGAGCTGCATCCGTCATGTGAATAGGCGGAGTGAGCATGGACGATGCCCCTGACCTCGATCCAGCCGCGGGCCTCCCAACCCCATGGGAGCGGGTCCACGACGTCCGGCGCGGCGGTCTCTGCGACCGAGTCTTCGTTGGGGGAGGGGACCTCTGCTCCGGGCAGCTCTGCGAAGACTTCAGCCACCGCATCAGGGGCAGGCTCAGCCCCACCGCTGCAACTGGTCAACATGATGATCACCGACAGGAACCCTGCACCTCGCATCATGACGATCCCCCTCTTCGTTCCTGGTACTCTAGCGGGGCGGAGCGGTTTTGAAAAGGCAGAGGCGAACTGGTAAGCTGTCTCATTGACCGAATCCCCACCGCCGAGCAGGAGCGCTGCATGACACGGATTTCCACGATCCTTCGGGCCCTGGCCCTGGCGGCGTGCCTCCTCCCTGCCTGCCTCGAGAGCAACCCGCAACCCTCCCCGGGAGGAGGCCACGACGCAGCGGAGCCCATGGCGGACACCGGCAAGCCGGCGCCCGGAGTGGACGCCTCGGGACCCGGCGGAGACACGGTCGGAGGTGAAGATGTCTCTCTCCCTGACCTTCCGGCGGATGGATCAGCACCCCCTGAAGACACCGTCGAGGCGGACGCGACAGACATCGTCTCTGACCTCTTCGACGTCGTCCCGGACATCTCGGATATCCTTATTGATCTTCTCGACGGGGGGGACGTCTGCATCCCCGATTGTGCGGGCCCTGACGGCCCGAAGGAATGCGGCGACGACGGCTGCGGCGGGTCCTGCGGGGTATGCATCAACAACTGCGATCCCTGCGGCATGGGCGGCCCCTACGAGGATCCGGGGCTCTGCATGCCCGATGGGGTCTGCGCACAGGTCTGCTGTCCTCTCTGCTGCGATGGCCTGGAGTGCGGCGACGACGGCTGCGGCGGCGCCTGCGGAATGTGCGGAGACGGAGAGGTCTGCGTCCAGAACCATTGCGAGCCCAGCGGCGGGAACTGTGAAGATCCCGTTGAGTACCCCGACTGCAAATCGGATCTCCTGGAAGAAGCCTGCGCCGACGCGGGTGGAAACTATGGCTCGTTCGGAATGTCTCCAGCCTCCTTCTGCCTATGCCCAGCCGGCGACGCCGGCTGCCCCTGCGACTCCGGAGACGACTGCGTCGGCATCTGCTTCGCGCCGATTGACGGCGACTGCCAGGTGCTCACGGAGGGCACCTGCTCCAAGTCCGTCACCATCTTCGGCTGCTTCTGCATCTTCGAGCAGGAGGGCGAGGCCTGGGGAATCTGCATCGACTAGGCCAGGGCCTCAGGGATCAGTCCTGCACTTCCTTCTCCGCGTGCCAGTCGCCGGTGAAGATGTTGCCCTGGTCGCTGGGATCATTGGAGAAGTAGATGTATCCCTCCCAATTCCCGTTCTCGAAGCGATCAACGTAGAGATCACCGTCATCGTCGATCATTATCCCGTCGCCCCAGAGCACCATGTGAGAGTCCATGGACAAAGATGAGATCATCTCCTCGACGGGGCTGACGATGATGGTGACTGCGCCGTTGCACGTGTCCTCTATGTCCTGCTCCGGGATGCCCAGGGCGCCGAGGAGGTCTCCGGCGAAGCCCGTGGCGATCGCGTGGCAATCGATGATCGAGTAGAGCAGGTCCTCGATGCTGTTGTACTCCGACACCGCGGGCAGGAGGAGATCGTTGATCACGAAGAGGATCAAGGCCCCGTAGTTGAGCTGGATCTCATGCTTGCTCACCGTGAGATGGTTCCAGTTGTCCACGGTTGCGGTGAACTTACCTTCGAGGATGTTCACAGGAATGTCCGTGTCCTCCAGGTCCTCCAAGGTCAAGGGAAGCGCACCGCATTCAGGATCGTAGTCCGGCTCCCCCTCCTCGGCGCAGCCGAGCTTCCAGTAGAGGGTGATCCCCAGGAAGAACTGGGTCCCCTCGATATAGTAGTCGTTCTGGAGCTTCGAGATATGCAGATCCGAGGTCAGGGTCACGTGGTGGACGATCTGGATCAGATCCTGACCGACCACGAAGAGATCCTGGATGAAGTCCGGAGAGTTGTTCAGGAGCCAGTCGGAGATCAGGTCCGCCAGCATGTCCTCGAAGAGACCGAAGACAGCGTCGGTGGCCAGCTCACCGATCTGTGTGGCGATGGCCATCTTGATCAGGTCGATTATCACCACCCCGGGATCGGTGAACAGGTTCACGACCATGTCTATGATCATCCCGGCTTCGCCGGGGATGGCGCCGGTGAAGTTGAAGACGTTGGTGGCGTCGTAGGTCCCCGCCGCGTTGAGGGGCATGAGGTGGAGCTGAAGGGTCGCCTCGGTGACACCCTCCTCCAGGGGCAGGAGATGGACGTTGTCCAGGCAGCCCTTGGCCGCCAGGGTGTCCGTCGGACCATCAGCCATGGCAAAGACCACCCAAGTGGTCTCGATGTCCCATTCCTCGAACATCGCCACGCTGTCGATGGACGAGATCGTCTTCTCCTGGACGATGCCTTCGGTCCAGGGACTCAGCGGGTCGTAGGACTGGCAGGATGCGGGACCCTTCATCAGGTGCAGCTTGATATCATGGATGGGCACCGCACCCTCGTACTGGAGGGTGATTCGGAGGGTCCCCATCGGGGGATCGCCGACGTAGATCTGCATCTCGTCCGGGATCGCGTTTTGCGCGGTGACATTTACGTCGTAGAGGACGTCGGAGATCTCCCCGGCCTCGAAGGTGACCGAGACCTCTCCGTTCTCATTGGTCTGGGCCTGCTTCACCAGGAACTGTCCGCAGGGCGGTGCCTCTTCGCACTCGGGCTTCGCGTCCATGACCAGGTAGGTCACGTCCATGTAGGCCGCATCCTCGTCCTTCCAGGTATCCCAGACCCGGGCCTTCACAGGATAGTGTTCACCGACGATCAGCCCGAGGGGTTCGGAGGTGTCCTCCTTGAGGATGATCAGGTAGCGCGTCCCCTCGACGATATCCGCGCCGGGCGGCAGGTCCCCCTCGGGGATCACGGAGACGTCCTCTCCAGGCTCCCCGGCGTCGAACTCGGAGTACTTGATCACCGTGTCCTTCTTTCCGCAAGACACGACCAGGAGGACGAGGACGGCGAAGAGAGTGATCTTCGAACGCATGGCAGACCTCATTGGTTTCACCCGGACAGCATACCGAGTTCAGTCCAAACGCTCCAGGCGGTACTCGATGGAGCCGAGTCCCAGCCTCTCAGCGTGTCGCAGGAGCGGCATGGGATCAATGTCGCGGTGCTCCCGGAAGACGTCCCGACCGCCGGCAGCCTCCCTGACCAGGTCCAGAGACGCCATGTCCACGGCCACGGGATCCGTGGAGGCGAGTACGCCGACGTCGGGGATCAGGGGCGCGTCGCTCCAGGAGCAGCAGTCGCAGTCCGGGGTCACTTCAGTTATGAAGTTCAGGTACACCGTCCGGGCCTCCTTGCCCAGGACCGCAGCCCGCGCTACCTCTGCGGTCTTCTCCTGGGTACGACCCGGGTCCCCGTCCCACCGGATCGGGATGGCCTCCACCGGACAGACCACGACGCACTCACCGCAGCCGCTGCACGCGTCGTGATCGATTCGCGCCCGAGGCCCGTCTCCGGTGCCCACCATCCCAATCCCGTCGAAGCGACAGTGGGCCAGGCAGGCGGCGCAACCCGAGCAGATCTCCTCGTCCACCACAGGCCGCACGTCCGCGTGGAGGAGCTGCTTGGCCGGCCCGGCGCTGCAACCCATGCCCAGGTTCTTGAGCGCCCCGCCGAAGCCGAAGACCATGTGGCCCTTCACGTGGGAGACCACGACCATGCCATGACTCTCAACGATGGCCGTTGCGATACGCGCCGTGGCGGCGTGGACCGCGCCCGGTACCTTCACATCCCGGCCGTCGGTGCCGATGAGGCCGTCCGCAATCACCAGGGGACAGCCGAGGGTCTCGGCGGTGAAGCCGTTGGCCGCCGCGGTGCGCAGGTTGTCCACCGCGTCATGGCGTCGTGTTCGATACAAGGTGTTGGTGTCCGTGACGAAGGGCCGGGCCCCGGTTCCCTTGACCCCCCGCACCACCCGGCGGAGGAAGAAAGAAGGCACGAAGGCCGTAGCGCCGGCTTCCCCCCAGTGGGTCTTGATCGCTACGAGATCTCCCTCTCCGAAGCGGTCGGCCAGACGAACCCGCATCAGCAGCTCGTCGATCCGCTGGAGGCGGTTCTTCTCGGGTGTCCCTCGCGCCGGAGAGAGCCACACCGTGGATGCCATGCTCAGTCCTCCTCGTCCGAATCTACCAGGGTCCCCTGGTCCTCGGTGAAGGCCTTGAGTTGCAACTCCAGATCCCTCTTCTCCTCGGCCAGGACCTTGTACTTCATTGCGTTATCCAACGCGACAGTGGACTCCTCGGCCAGAACCTTCACCAGCTCGACGCAGCGCGCATCGAAGAGCTCCACCTCGTCAGGATGCTCCAGGTAGAGCGCACCCAGGGAGCGCTCGTCCAGGATGAGGGGAACAACCAGGATCGATCGCGGCCTGCGGGTGTAGACTTAGGCGTCCCGCACGAAGGGTCCCTGGTTGGACGCATCGCCGAGGTTCACAGGGCTCCCGTGCTCCACGACCCACGCAACCACGGCCCGCGCAACATCTTCTCGATCCCTTAGCAGCGCCCGCTCGCCCAGGTCCGCCAAATCGCCCTGGGCGGCCACGTCAGCCTCCACGACCAGGTGGTCCTTCCGCTGCAGGACCAGGACCCCGCGCGCGGCGCCGGTCTGTTCGATGCCCACGTCGAGGATCCGCCGGAGCAGCCGACCCCACTGAAGCTCCTTTCTCAGGTCCTGGAGCCGATCCAGGAGATCCGTTGCGTCCACCTGCGTCACCGCATCCTGACCCGAGCGGGTTCTGCTGGTGCGGGTGGTGCGACGGATCCCCAACGTAGTGTCGGGGCGAGTGGGGCGCCGGTTCATACCACGGGTGAGCTCAGGGAACTCAGCCTCGAGCTGACGGAGCTTCGCTGCTGCCCCCCAGTGACGATAGCCGGACCATGCGTCTCCCAGGTAGGTCCTGACGAGCTTTGACCTCCCCGCTGCCAGGAACGAGCGCGCGGCCAGCTCGTTGGCCAGGGCCTGCTCCTGGATGTAACCATGCCGGCCGGCCAGCTCGATAGCGCGGTCGTAGTCGTCGATGGCCTTGCATCCGATGGCCGCCAGGGCGTGATAGAAGTGGAACACAGGGAGCTGGATCATCCCGGCGATGGTCAGGAGGTAGTCCCTGGCTTCGCGGGAGACCTCGAGGACCTTCGCAGGATCTCCAATGAGGAAGTGGAGGAGCATGCGCAGGACCACGAGGTTCGCGATCCCATGACCGTCGGCGTTCTCGACGAACCTCGGGAGCTGGATGTCCTCGTCAAAGACCCTGCCCTGCACCCGGAGGGGGTCCTCCGTTTCGCCGAGGAGGTTGAGCATCACCTGTTGATAGAGCCGCGTATATTGGAAGTAGGCGTCCTGCTTGACCTGACCGAGAACCTCCGCGTAGTTAGCGGCCTCCGCCGCTACCTCCCTGAGGGGTCCTCCCGAGTGGAAGCGGTAGTAGATATAGACCCCGGCGTTGACACCGACGAACTCGAAGTTCCCGTTCTCCAGGGACAGCCGGTAGGAATCCAGGAGGGGCTCGAAGGTCGCGGTGAGATGCTCATGGAAGTGCTGGCTGGTCCCTGCCGCGGTGAAGATCGTCTCCGGCGTATAGGCCCGCTGCCCGGTCCGCTCCAGGAGGGCCAGGGCCATGCGTCCGTATCGGTATCCCTCGTTCCACTTCCCCAGGAGGCCACCCACGATGGTCCCCTGGAGCGCGTAGGCATAGGCCGACGTGGCGGTGTTGCCATAGCGCGTGGAGAACTCGGCCTGCTTCAGGACCAGGAGACCGAAGAGGTTCGGCTCCACGACGTAAGCGGTGGAGTTGACGTACGCGGCGACGCGCATGACCGTGAGCATGCGCGGGTCCGTCATCTCCGGGATGTCGGCCAGGGCCTCGATGCTTCGCCGCCCTTGGGCCAGCCGATTGGCGACGAGGGCCCGCCCCACGTCGAGCATCGTCGGCTTCTCAGGAATCCGCCCCCCCAGGAGCGCGAGGACCTGGAGCCCGGTACGAATGGCGTCACGCTTCCGGGCCCGTGCAATATCCCCCCGCATCTGGACCTCGTAGGCACGAATCTTCTCATCCAGTGACTCCGCATGCTCGACCACGCTGTCGACGTACCGTTCCATCTCCTCGAACTCTGTGGAGAGGTAGGCCGCCTCTGCTGCCTCCACATGGAGGTCCAGGGCCAGACCTCGGCATTCCGCCCAGGTTTCTTCCTCGCACATCTCGATGCCGACGCGGAGGTAGTTGTACGCGGTCCTGTACGCGGTGGAGACTTTGGCGCGTCGGGCAGCGATGAGGTTGAAGTCGGCGAGATCCCGCCGTGTGGCCTTGTCAAGGGCGAGGACCCGGCCTGCGTTGAGTTGGTTGACCACCGCGAAGGCGCGCGTGGGGAGCTCGTCCCGGGGCAGCGCTGCGAGGATATGCTGGCCGATGGTCCAATGGACAGCGGCGCGCTCCTCCTCAGGGATCATGCGATACGCGGCCTGCTGGATGCGGTCGTGCGCGAACTTGAATGTCACCGCGCCGTAGAAGAGCTCCTCAGGCACCTCCTCCAACGATCCATGCTCCTCGAGATCGAAGTACTTGTACGTCTCACCGAGCCCGATGACGAGTTGCTCGGCGACGGATTCCTTGAGCATGGAGAGCACCTCGCCGGGGCGCCGATCCAAGGCCAGGGCGAGGGTCATGAGGTCGAGCTGATTCCCAACACAGGCGGCCACCCGGAGACATTCCCTGCCGTCGTCCGAGAGGTCACTGACCTTCCGATCCAGGAGCTCGTACAGACCGCCGCGGTCCCTCCGGATCTCGTCGAGCTCCCAGGTCCAGCGCCCCGTGCGCATCTCGAATGCGATCCAGCCCTCCTTTTGGAAGGCTCGGAGGCAGACGCCCAGAAAGAAGGGGTTCCCGTCCGAGAGCTCCGTGAGGACCTCACCCAGGGGCTCGGCCTCCTGGATGGTACGATCCACCGCCTCCGCAGTGAGCTGAGTCACCGCAGGGGTCGAGAGCGGGCCCAAGGCCAAACGCTCGGGGAGATGCCCCGCGTTCTCGATCTCTTCGAGGATCGCACGCAGGGGATGGGCTGCGTCCACCTCGTTGTCCCGGAACGCGCCGACAACCAGCAGGTGCCGTCGCTCCCGTGCGGTGACCAGGTGAACCAGGAGCCTGAGAGAAGCGGCATCCGCCCACTGGAGGTCGTCCAGGAAGAGCACCATGGGGTGATCCGGACGTGCAAAGACTCCGACGAGGTTGTGCACGGCCAGGAGGAACCGGTTCCGAGCCTCGGCGGGGGCCAGCTCCGGTGGGGTCGGCTGCAGACCGATGAGTCGAAACAGGTCAGGCGCCACGTCCCCAATCACGGCCGCGTTGGGGCCCATGGCCTCGAGGATACGCGTCCGCCACTCCCCCTGCTCCGCCTCGCTCCGCGTCAGGATATCCCGCATCACCTTGTGGAACCCCTCGATGATCGCGGAGTAGGGGATGTCCCTGGTGTACTGGTCGAACTCGCCTTCAACGAAGATCCCCCGCGCCTCGATGACCGGCCGATGGATCTCGCGGACCAGCGCGGTCTTCCCGATCCCGGCCAGCCCCGCAACCAGGAGCAACCCCACGGGCCCCGTCCGGGTACGCTCGAAGTTGTCCAGGAGGACCTTCACCTCGAGGTCGCGCCCGTAGAGCTTCTGAGGAATGATGAACCGCTCGGAGACATCCAGGGTTCCGAGCTGGAAGGGCTGGATCCCGCCGCCGGTGAGGAGCTGCCGCAAGCATCGCTCGAGATCCGCCTGCAGGCCTCTCCCGCTCTGGTACCTCGCCTCGGGATCCTTTGCAAGGAGACGCTCGATGATGTCCGACACTACAGCCGGGATGTCCCCCTCCCCCGCCCAGGCCGTGTTCAGCCGATGACTGATCAACATCCTGACCAGCTCCTCGGGGTTCTCGGCGTCGAAGGGCGGCGCGCCGGTGAGCGCGTGATAGAAGGTCGCTCCGAGGGAGTAGAAGTCCGTCCTGTAGTCCAGGACCCGATTGACGTGACCCGTCTGCTCGGGAGAGACGTAGCGGATATCCTCCTCCATGGACGCGGCCGCAACCGGCTGGATCACCTGTGCGGGCTGCTGAGAGGCCAGTCCGAAGTCCACCAGCTCCACTACACCGGTGCCCGGGTTCACGAGGACGTTGTCGGGGGTTACCTGCTTGTGGATGATTTCCCTGGCGTGGAGTCGGGTCACGACCGAGGCGAGCCGGAGCATGTAAGCCAGCGCATCCCGGAGATCGAGCGGACCATCCTCGAGCAGACGCGACAGGGGGATCCCGCCCTCGTCCTCGAGGATGAGCAGGAAGCCGTTCTGGTGCTTCACGAGATCGTGGGCCAGGGGCGCACCCTCGACGTCCATATCCTTCACGAGCTGGAACTCGTGCCGCATCCGCGCTATCTCATCGACGCTCGGGATCTCCTTGCGGTGACCCTTGAGGAGCACCGGACGCCCGTCCTCGATGCCGACCCCCCGGTAGATCACCGTGGTCCCGGTGTCCTGGACCATCTCCTGAATCTGGAACCCGGAGAGGAGGCTGCCGACCCGCTCATTGCTGTCGTCTTCGCGAGGAGGCCGGGTGATGGTTCCGTCCCAGAGGGGCTCTCCTTCCCCGACCCCCGCTGCGGAGGCCGCGCCCCCGTCCAAACCCTCGAACCGGTCCAAACGGATCCCGACGCCCTTGAGCTCCGGGACCGGGATCTCCTCGTGCGGGATCTCCTCCCGTCCCTCCCCTGCGGCGACCTCCTGCAGGGCATCACGCAGCGCTGCCGCGTTGCGATACCGCTCCAGAGGGTCTTTCTCCAGACAACGCAGGATCACCTCCTCGAGTTGGAGCGGATAATCCATCTGGATGCCCGAAGGTTTGGGGACGGGACGCGTGAGGACCGCGGCCATCATGGACGCAGCCCGACGCCCTTCGAAGGGGATGCGGCCCGTGGTGGCCTCGAAGAGCATGACACCGATGGAGAATATGTCCGCCTGCCGGTCCACGGTGCTGGCGTCGTCGTATTGCTCCGGGGCCATGTAGTGCGGGGTGCCGAGGACCGTCCCCGTTGCCGTGTTCTGCTCCTTGAGATCCATCCATTGATGCTTGGCGACCCCGAAGTCCATGATCTTCGGGACCACCCGTTGCCCCTCCGAGTGGAGAAAATATTCGAGGGCTTCAGATCACGGTGCACGATGCCGCTGGAGTGAGCCGCATCCAGCCCAAAGCATTCGCCTTTGATGGCGAATTCGATCTCGAGGAGATGTTTGAGGACTTGAAGAACTTGATCGCCAGCACTCGCGTGCAAGCCGACTGCCTGACGAGAGCTCTTCTCCCCAATGACCACCCATTGGTGGAAGCTGCATTGGCTCAGTGGGTTGAAAGAGATGTCAAGGGTTGGGATTCCAACACTCTCAAAACGCACATGAATTTCTGGGGCAATAAAGGCCTGAGGTTGGGCGAGAAGTCGGTCACCGAGCGCACCAAAGCATCGCCTTGGTACCGGTACCTGAATGATCGCGACAAGGACGCGTTGGTTGCTCACCAGCATTTACGCCGAAAAGAATTGTTGGTGATGTTCGGCGGCGACGTGTCCCAGTCAGTAGACCGGGTACCCCTCACCCAG
>CAZNWW010000076.1:0-10853 GCA_964576155.1 uncultured Myxococcales bacterium
CCGCAGCAACAGAAAGTGGCTTGATCACCCGTCCACTCTTTCTGGACCATACCAAAGCAGAAACTGGAGCAGCTGGTGGCCGAACGGACCGCACAGCTCGAACACCGGGTCCGGGAGCTGGACGGCCGGGACCGGCTGGTCCACCTTCAGATGTCGTCCCCGACGTTGGCCGAGGCCTACGAGACCGTCCTGCAGGTCACCCAGGACATGCTCAAGGTCCACCAGGCTGGGATCTACCGCCTCAACGAGGGCGGGGGCGAGCTGGAACTCAAGATGGGGCTGGGGCTCTCGAAACCGGACCTGTTGGAGCACGAGGACGAGCTCGGGGACCACGGCCCGATTCCCCTGGACGACACCGACTCCATCGCTGCACTCACCTTCAGCGACGGGAAGCCTCGTGCCGGGGAGGGCCGCGAAGCGGCGGTGCCGATCCTGTATGACGAGAAGGCCGTTGGCGTGCTCTGGGTGGACTCCCTGGAAGAGGGTGAGTTGGACCGGGAGGCCGAGCTCGAGACGCTCTGGCGCTTGGGTCTCGAAGCCGCGCTGTGCATCCGCTCGGCTCAGGTCGCGGAGGACCTGGACGAAGGCGAGATCGACGTGACCGAACTCCTGAACCTCGGGGAATAGGACAACGACATGGCCGCTGTTGACAACGGCACGAACGAGACGCCGAGCCAGGACCCACGCGTCCAGGACGGCCAGGATCTGGATGACATGACCGACGAAGAGGTCACCGGGCGTCTATCTTGGATATCTCGCTCCGTCGGCTTCCAGGCCCATCGGACCGCCCGCCACAAAGTCGGGCGTGAGGCGGGCCTGGACTCCCATCAGTGGTTCTACAGAGTCCCATTCGAGGCATTTACGCTGGCCGTGCGCGAGGACTGCATGGTGGCCTACCTCAACGAAATCAGGTTCGGCGCGAGCTCACGGGACGTGGAGGAACTCCTGAAGCGCCTGGCCATCGCCCACGAGCAGCTCCCCCCGATCGAGGAGATCCAGCAGGCCCTGGACGATGACCGGTGGGTCCTCGTCGCGGAAGGGCAGTTCCCTCGCGATACGGAGTGGACCGAATGCCTGGTTCCGGGCGCACCGAAGACCGGTGTGTCCTGAAACACGCTGGCCTCGATGTCCGCACAGCTGCAGGCAGCCTTCGAGGCAGCGGAACTGGCCGCCGATGCCTTCGGCAGGCTCAAGGCGCTGGTGGCCAGGCCTGGGGGCTCAGATATGTGGATGCGATCCATCTCGGCAACTCCGCCGGGACGAGCACGGCCGTGAGCGTCGGCATCGATCTCGCAAACGCCCAGAAGCTGGAGGAGCTCGGGTCGAAGATAAGCGAAGCCAACAAACAGATGGCGCAGGTACTCCAGCGCCTCGGGATGGACAGGGTCGACGTGAACCAGATCAAGCGGCTCCTGTCTGCCGCCACCGGCCCGCGGCAGAAAATGCTGGCCAGAGCGGCGCATCAGCTCGGCCTGCTCGTCCAAGCTCAACAGAAGCTCCTGAAGGAAAGGGACGAGTTCACGTCGAAAGCCGTCCCGAACCTCGAAGGCGCAATGGTCGTTGCAAGGGAAGGCGCGTTTCCGAACATTCGAATCGCCGTTGGCACTGCTCGGAAACACCTCAGATACGAGACCGCCACGGCCCGTTTCTACCTCAAAGACGGGCAGATCGTGGACTACTGAGAACAGCCTGCGAACCACTCTGACACCCAGGTGGAGCGCCATATCCAGGCAAAGGCGAAGAGTCTCCCCTCAAGCCACGTAAGGCGCTTCCACACCGATTCCCCTGATCTTTCAGCTCGCCTCCCTGTGATGTTCCCCCGGTGTTAGTAGGAGATCGGATGGGCTCGCCTCCCGAAGAAACGGTCGGGGATTCGTCGCCACAATCGCCAGGCGGGTCCCTGACCCGCGAACAGTTGCCGGAGATTCTCGAACTGCATCGCAGGTGGGTCGAATCGGCGGGCGCCGAGGGCCAAAAGGCCGAGCTCGCCGGCTGCAATCTGGCCCGGGCCGAGCTGCAGGGCGCGAGCCTCCACGGAGCAGACCTGCGCGAGGCCAGCCTGGCCGAAGCCAGGCTGCAGGAGGCCGATCTCAGCGGGGCCAACCTCCAGCGGGCCAGGCTCTACCAGGCGAACCTCCGGGCCGCGAACCTGCACGGGGCCGACCTGAGCGGCTCCCTCCTCCAGCACGCGAACCTCCAGGGCGCCAACCTGCACGAGGCCCTCCTCTCTCCGGCGGACCTGGAGCTGGCCGATCTGACCCGAGCGAACCTCGACAGCGCCGGCCTGACCAGGGCCAACCTCCACGGGGTCAACCTCCGGGAGGCCAATCTCCACCGTGCCATCCTCTACCGGGTCATCCTGAACGAAGCGAACGTGCTCAAGGCCAACTTCCAGGAGGCAGACCTCCGGAGCTGCGATCTCCGGGAGAGCGACCTGACCGGAGCCAACCTGGAGCGCGCGAATCTCCAGAGGGCCAAGCTCCAGGACACGGACCTCATCCGCGTGAACCTCCGCGAGGCCGATCTCAGAAAGGCCGACCTCCGGAAGGCCGATCTCTACAAGAGCGCCATCGACGGCGCAGACCTCCGTGGTGCGGACCTGAGGGGCGCGGTCGGGTTTACGACGAAGATCCTCGATACCGCCCAAACAGACGAAAAGACGCTCCTGCGGGACTAGGCCCTCCACCCCTATACGGTTCCAGCACCTTCCTCCTCCCACCTCTCCCCCACAATCGAGTTCAGTACGCCCTCGCGTTTGCCCAATGGTACCTCCCATGCACCCACACCATCTCGCACAGCTCACCCGCTTGTGCGACGACCATCCGATCCAGCGCAAGGTCGTATTCGCGCCGAGCCCCCAGGTCGGCTACAACCTGACCACGGCCCTCGCCGCCGCCGGAAAGGGATGGGTGAACCTGTGTGTGACCACTCCGGCCGGGTGGGCGGAGGCGCAGGTTGGGCCGCAGCTCCAGGCGGAGGGGTGGAAGCGGCTGGAGTGGGACGCGGACCTGTTCTACCTGTCGGACCTCGTGGCACGGACGCTCGAAGACGACCCCTCGAACTACTTTGCCCGACTGGCCACCAGCCCCGGCCTGGTTCGATCCTTCCACCGGACCCTGCGCGCCATGGGCCTCGCAGGAGTCGATCCGGAGGCCCTCGGCCGGATCGAGGACGGAACCGGAAAGACCTCTACCGTGGCCGGCCTGTATCGGGCCTACCGCGCCTGGCTGGTGCAGGAGCGGTACTACGATGACGCCATCGTCTTCGAGAGGGCACTGGCTCGGACCGTTCCACCTGCGTCCCCCGTGGTCTTCGCCATCCTCGACGAGACACCTCTGCCGGGCCTGGTCTTCGACTATGTCCGCACAGTCGCCCACGGCACCCTCTCCCGAATCGGCCTCCCGGACTACACGACTCCGCCGCCGGCCCACACGGCAGCCACCCGGTTTGCACACGCCCCCTTCCCGGAAGTGGAGACTGGGGGTGAGCGCGTGGCCGCCGGGAATCGCGTTGCCACGTTGGGTCGGGCAGACGGCTCCCCCGTGCGCCTGTGGGAAGCCCTCGGCGCCGAGAACGAAGTGCGCGGTGTGCTTCGGGACATCGTGAGGAACAGGACTCCCGCAGACACGGTGGAGATCGCGTACACCACAGAGTCCCCCTACCTGCACCTGATCCACGATGCGGCAGAGCGCCACAGCCTGCCCGCTCGATTCAGCCGGGGCGTACCTGTAACCGTCACCCGCCCGGGCCAGTGCCTCCTCGGATTCTACAGGTGGGTAGAGTCGGGCCTCCTGTCCTCGGAGCTCATCGGCATGTGCCGCGCGGGCCTGCTTTCCTTCGCGGAGGTCCTGGGAGACGCAAATGCGCCGGAACCCGATCGGGTCGCCTCCATCCTCCAGAAGGCCCGCATCGGCCGGGGGCGCGATCGGTATGCCCTGGCGCTGGATCGCTTGTGCGACACCCTCGCCCGGGACCTCAGCCAGCTCCCGGAGGGGGCCGAGAGGGCAGGGGCGGTCGAGGCGGATCTGGCGGATCTGCCGTCTGTGAAGCAGATCGTGGATGCGCTCCTGCAGTTTGTGCCCCCGCACCGGACCTCCGCAGGCGACATCACCCGCCGCAGCGTCGAGTTCCTCAGTGCCTTTGCCCCCGTTCGAACGGACCGGGACAGGGCCGCCTGCGATTCCCTCGAGGAGCGCCTGCAGGAGATGGGTCGGTTCGCGGCCTCGGAAGCGGAGACCCCCCACCTTGCGGCGCGGTTGGGCGAGCTGATGTCGGAGCACAAAGTCGACGCGTCCGTGGCGGTGCCGGGGCACCTGTACGTGGTACCCGTGGACAGGGCGGGCTACACCGGCAGGCAGCACCTCTATGTCCTCGGCCTGGACGAGGCGTCGTTTCCGGGAGGCGCCCCCGAAGACCCCATCCTCCTCGACGACGAGCAGATGCGGGTCTCCGACGGCCTCGCCCTCCATCGATCTCGCCCGGCCGAACAGGTCTGGCAGATGGGACGCCTGCTCAGCACGGCGGCCGGGACCGTGACCCTTGTGTCTAGCCGCTGCAGCCTATCGGATGGCCGGGAGACCTGTCCGTCGGCCCTGTTTCAGCGTCTGCAGGATGAGCTGGGCCAGGACTCGATACCCCGCTTCGGCCCGCTGCCGCCCGACTCCGACCACGCTCTGGACGGAACGGAGGCGATGCTGGCCTCACACCCCGCAGCCGGGTACGGGGAGGCGGTCGGGGGTGCCTTCCCGTGGCTCCGTGACGGCCAATGTGCGGTGGAGTCGCGTCTGGGCCACGGACTCACCCGCTTCGACGGATGGCTGGGGGGACACACTCCAGAGCTCGATGTGGCCAGGGGCACTCAGGTCGTGTCCGCGTCGCGCCTGGAGTCCCTGGCACGCTGCCCCTACCGCTATTTCCTCCGGTACGTCCTTCGCGCGGATCCCCCGGAGGAGGTCCTGGAGGCCCCGTCCCGCTGGCTCAGCCCCCTCGAGTTCGGGCTCTTCCTCCACGACGTGTTCCGCGAGTTCATGGAGACGGCCGCAGCCCGGGGGGAGCGACCGGACGTGACGAAACACACCCCGTTGCTCCACGAGCTCCTGGACCGACGTGTGGACGCGCAAAGGGACATCTGCCCCGTAGAGAACGAGGCCGCCTTCCGCGCGGACCGCGCACACCTCTTGAGATCGGCCGACGTGTTCCTCGCCTCCGAGTCGAAACGTGAGGCCCCTGTCCCTGCGGGGTTCGAAGTCAGCTTCGGTCTGGGCAAGGAGGGGGGGCTGAACCGTCCGGGTCCGGTGCCCCTCCAGCTTTCGGAACGGTCCCACCTGCTGCTCCGGGGTCAGATCGATCGCATCGATCGGGTCGAGGGGGGCCACGAGATCTGGGACTACAAGACCGGGTCCGCCTCCACGTATGACGAACAGGACCTCCTGCGGAACGGGACACACCTCCAGTGGGCCCTCTACGCTTGTGCCCTGGAGGTCCTCGTTGCCGGGAAGGGTCTGCCACCCCGCGTCGTCAGCTCGGGGTACTTCTTCGCAAGCGACCGCGAGCACGGCCGCCGAATCAGCAATCGCCCGCCGTCAGTTCGCGACCTCGGACACATCCTGGAGCCGATCCTGGACCTCGCCGCACAGGGCTGCTTCTATCACATCCAGAAGGAGAACCAGTGTCCCTTCTGCGATTACAGAAGCCTCTGTGAATCGGAGCGGCTCCTGCCCGCGGATGTGGACGCTTCCCTCGGTGCGGTGGCCGACTGCCCCGACATCGTTGCACTCCTGGAGCACTGGTTGAATGTCTGAACGTCAGCTTAACGACCAGCGTGCGCGGGACACCATCGCCACGGACCTCGACACGAACCTCATGGTGCTCGCAGGTGCGGGATCCGGTAAGACCCACGTCCTCGTCGAGCGTATGGTGGCGTGCATCGCCTCCGGGCCGACAGAGGTCGAGAACCTGGCGGCCATCACGTTCACGCGAAAGGCCGCGGGTGAGATGCGCGGCCGCTTCACCCTTCGGCTTAGGGACGCTGTGGACGGGGCCAGGGGTGACGAGGCCGCCCGCCTGCGCCATGCCGTAGACAGGGTCGACGGCTGCTTCATCGGCACTATTCACGCCTTCTGCGCACGCTTGCTGCGCGAGCGCCCAGTCGAGGCGGGCGTCCCGCCAGAATTTGTCGAGGTGGAGGAACGCGAAGAAATCCCCCTCCGCCGCCAGGCCTGGGACCGGTTTATCCAGCACCGGTACGCGGACGGGGACCGCCTGCTCCTCGAGCTCGAGGAGATAGACATACGCCCGGAGGACCTCTACGCGGCCTTTTCGGAGCGCTGCCGGTTCGGCGAGCTGGTCCTCAAGCCCTCCCCGCCCATATTCCTGGATCTCGCGGGCCCCGTGAGCGAGGTACTGGCCTTCATCGAGCGCGGGGAGGCCCAGATCCCAGACCCCCTGCCTGGTCGGCGGGATACGTTCATGGCGGCGCTCGGGAGGGCCCGGGATTTCATCTCCCACCGGGGGCTGGACACGGATCGGGAGCGCGTCGCCCTGCTGGATCTGCTGGACTCCTCCGCCGGGATCACGCTCAAGGGCTGGCATCCCAACGAGGCGTTCGCCCGGGACCTCAGGGACAACGTTTGGCCCCATTTCCGTGAGACCGTCATCCGTCCCGCCATCACGCAGGTGCGGCAGCACATCTGCCACAGCGCGGGTGGGCTCCTGGACGAGGCGATGCGCTTCTACGAGGGCCTCCGCCTGGAGTGGGGGAGGCTCACGTTCCACGACCTCCTGATGCGGGCGGCCGCATTGCTGCGGGACCACTCCCACGTGCGCCGGTACTTCCAGCAGCGCTACCGGTGCCTCTTCGTCGACGAGTTCCAGGATACGGACCCCATTCAGGCCGAAGTGCTGCTCTACCTCACAGGCTCCGACCTCCGAGAACCCGACTGGCGTAGGCTCGAGCCCGTCCCCGGGAGCCTCTTCATCGTGGGCGATGAAAAGCAGTCCATCTACCGGTTCCGGCGTGCCGACGTCCAGACCCTCCACCTGGTCCGCGACCGCCTCCTCCAGTCCGGCGGCAGGACGGTCGAACTCACTACGAGCTTCCGCTCCCTCGGGAACCTCTGCCGGTGGACGAACGACACATTCGCACCCCTGTTCGCGCAGTCCTCCCCACCCCACCAGGCCGAGTTCTCGCCCCTCTTACATCACAGGCCGGTCGGGCCCGATCCCTGCGGAGTACGCAGGATCAGCAACCCAAAGGTCCCGGGCAATCGCCGTCACGACATTGCAGCGCACGA
Source organism: uncultured Myxococcales bacterium (assembly GCA_964576155.1). GTDB lineage: Bacteria > Myxococcota_A > UBA9042 > CAIXZC01 > CAIXZC01 > CAZNWW01. The sequence continues at coordinate 7,293 of CAZNWW010000076.1, forward strand.
CGCGGAACGCATCGTCGACTTCATCGCCGCCGCCATCACAGGGCAGACCGGGTTCAACGGGTCCTCGCCGGATGCGATCTTACAGGATCGGGCCTCCCCGGGAGACTTCATGATCCTCACTCGCACGACGGGCGGACTCCATCACTACGCCCGCGCCCTTGAGGAAAGGCGCATCCCCTTCGACATCGTCGGTGGGGGAAGGCTGGGGGAGTCCGACGAGCTGAGGGCCCTCGTGGAGATGGTCGAAGCCGTGTATGCGCCCGACAACCCCATCCCCCTCCTGGGGTATCTGCGCGGCCCCCTTGTCGGGCTGGGAGATGATGAGCTGTATGCCCTCCGCCGGACCGGCGGATCCTTCAACCATCGAACAGCCTTACCGGACGGCCTGCCCGATCCCCTGAGGGATCGGCTGGACGCCGCGTACAGTCGGCTTCGCCGGGCGGCCCGCTGGCTCCGCACAGTGGCGCCCGCGACGGCCTTCGAGCACATCCTCGACGACCTGGGCCTCCTCCCCTTCTCTCTGGCCCGACACAACGGGTCCTCAAAGGCCGGCAACCTGGTCCGCGTCCTGTCCCTGGTCCGTCACTGGGAGTGCGGAGGGATGCACTGGGGTCAGATCGTGGCCGAACTCCGCGACCTCATCGACGATGGGGACTACAGGATCGAGGAAATGACGCTGGAGGCGGGGCAGGAGGACGTGGTCCGCTTGATGAACCTGCACCAGGCCAAAGGGCTCCAGGCCAGGGTGGTCTTTCTGGCCGACCCGTATGACACCGCTGCCGAACGCCACGACGTGGCGTTCCACGTCTCCCGTACGACCGAGCCGCCCTGCCTTTCCATGCCCATCCGGAAGCCGCGGGGTCCATACGCGAGGCGCATCGTCGCCGAACCCGCCGGCTGGGCCGAGGATGCGGAAAAGGAGGGGCGGTTCGGCCAGGCCGAAGAGCGGCGTCTTCTCTACGTCGCGGCGACGCGGGCCGAGAACCTGCTCGTCGTCTCCACCTACGAGGGCAACCGGAACCGGGGTCCGTGGGTGGACCTGTACGGCGCCCTGGCCGAAGTGCCGGAGCTGTCCGTATGTTCACGGCCTTCGCCCCCGGAGCCTGGGGGCCCGCTTCCCGACTGGGCACGACAGGCCGCGGAGCGTGAGGAACGCTGGAGTGCTGTCCGGGAGCCCACCTACGCCCTCCGGTCCGTCACGGGCGAAGATCCGACGACCCTGATCCGGGGGCCGGTTAGGGGGGAATCCCGAGGCGTGGACTATGGGCTCGCCGCCCACCGGCTGTTCGAGGCTGCCGCCCGTGGAGGCCTGCCCGCCGATCCGGGCGCCTACGTCCTCCGCCTGTTGCGGGAGGCGGATCTCGAAGAAGGACTCGCCGGGGAGGTCACAGCCGCCCTGGACGCCCTTACATCCTCCTCGCTCTGGCAACAGCTCCAGGAGTCGGAGGCCGTGTACACGGAGGTGCCCCTCGCCCGGCCCGCGCGTAGCGGGGATCGACCCGGCGTCCTTCGGGGTGTGATAGACCTCATATACCGGACCCCCGAAGGCTGGAAGATCGTGGACTACAAGACCGACGCGGTACCGTCGGACGACGTCGCCCGGGCGGTCGTGGACAGGTATTCGCGCCAGGTTCAGGCCTACGCCGACCATTGGGAGACCGTGACGGGCGAGCCAGTCACCGAAAAGGGCATTTGGTTGACCGCGGTCGGCCGTTTCCGCAGCGTGTAGCGCCTCCCACCCAACCCCCGCAGGCACTCAAAGAGACTGATGTGTCCGATTCCATATTATATTTGCGATTAAATCAGTTTGCCTCGACATCGTAATATTACTATACTACGGCAAGCACTATAACGGTCATTCCTGCGGAGGCAGGAATCCAGCCCCTTTTCTGTCGGCCGTAGGGGGCATAGACTCTGCGGTACCCTCGCCCCGGGATCACGACCGTGGGCCTGGGTCCCCTGCGGGAGTCTATCCCGAGCTAGTCGAGGTGCAGGCGTGAGTTTGCCTGCCCCCGCCCCAGAGATCCTAAACAAGTTGAGCGATTCTGTGACTCATTCAGGTTAGCGCGCGTCCTGCTGGGATAAAATGTCACTGGAGTCCCTGCTGTGCGCCGGTCGAGCAGATTCGGGAGAAATGCCGATGAGGGAGGAAGTGAGGCCAGACAAACCCGAACGAGGGAGGGACGAGGGGAAGGATGGGGTCTACGCGGAGGTCGCCCGGATGCTGTCCGCGCTTCGACGCGAGGCCAGGCTGACCCAGAAGGAACTCGCTGAACGTGTCAATACGACCCAATCGGCGATCAGTCGCCTGGAGGACGAGAGCTACAGGGGCCATTCCCTCTCGATGCTCGATCGCATCGCCGGGGCCCTGGGCCATCGGCTCAAGGTCCGCATGGTCGATGCCACGGGCGGGGCGACCCGTCAGCGGAAACCGGTCCTATCGCTCGGCGAGCATCGAGCCGTCATGAAACTCTCGGCCGAGGAACGCCGAAAGATCCTGGAGTACAGACTCAGGGTCTCGTCCTTGAGCAACGGGACTGCAGTCACAAAAGGCTGAAACCGCCTTTGGGGAGGCGGCTGGGTAACTCTCGAATCTTGACAGTGTCCCAATTTAGGGCTCGGAACTTGACGGAGTACCCGGCCCCAGGATTCTGGGGCGTTGCTACTTCCTCTTCTTCCTGCTTGGTGCTTGCGTCAGAGCAGACCCCGCAGCCGATTTTTCAGCCTTAAAGGACTTCGGATCACACAGAATTCTCGCGGGTATCGAAGCGACCCGCTTGAATGTCTGCTCATTCCTGCGTTTGGGAGGCATAGCAATGCCCTCCATACAGAAATGGGTTGCGTATCGGTGATCCACGGCTTACCTTGACCTCGCTCCGTCGCGGCCAGACCAGGCTAGATGGAGTGTGTAAATCCAGACACACCGCCCGCGTCTTTCGCGGATTCTGGCGGCCCCTGGAAGAGCAACCGGCTTGACCCACCATTGGGCCGGTTGCTTTGTTTTTGGGGGCACTCAGAACAGACTTCAGCCAACTGATTTCCAGATTCGGTTAACGCTCTTCTGGTGACATCCGTGGCATTCTGACCATCATTCAAGGGATATGGGGACCTGTACGTCCGACCATTCTTTTGCCAAGCGACTCAGGCATCCTGTCAATGATCCATTGGGAGATAGACATGTGTGGCAAGCCTACAAGAATGGGTATGTCTTTGCTGTGGGTAGATCTTTCAGCCGCTCGAAAAACTCGGCCTCGGTAATCTCTGTCGGCCATTCGAGCCTGGCAAACAGGTAGTAGACACCGCCTTCGGCTCGTTCAAAACCAACGGCCTTGAGGTTTAGAAGGCCAAGAAGATCTCTTTTCCATGCTGAAACTGGATGCTTCAGCTGTGAGTAATAAGGGTGAGTCCTGTCGAAGAGATTCGAGATCTCCATGCGATCAACATCCAGTAGCATTTTCAGAATATTGATCTGTCGTTCCGTCATAACACGTGTGCGTGTACTTTCAAGACGTTTGAACATATCGTACATCACGTTTTCAAAAAGCGCCTTGCGGAGGTTCT